>CAXMQC010000421.1:0-3829 GCA_964195285.1 Akkermansiaceae bacterium | reverse complement strand
GACTTCGACGATACCGCCGGACGCGGTGAAGACGAAGTTCGAGTCGGCCTCTGCGGTCGAATCCTCGGCGTAGTCAAGATCGAGGATGGCCTCGCCCTGCCACAGGCCACAGGAAACAGCGGCCACCTGATCGCGCAACGGAATCTCCTTGATCGCACCAACAGTTTTCATATGCTCGAAGGCTTGGTGCAGCGCCACCCAGGCGCCGGTGACCGATGCGGTGCGGGTCCCGCCATCGGCCTGCAGCACATCGCAATCAACGGTGATCTGCCGCTCGCCGAAACCATCGAGGCGGGTTACCGCCCGTAAGCTCCGCCCGATCAGGCGCTGGATTTCCTGGGTCCGGCCGGATTGTTTGCCTCGTGCCGCCTCGCGGTCGGTGCGCGACCCTGTCGAGCGCGGCAGCATGCCATACTCCGCCGTAACCCATCCCCGGCCGGTGTTTCGCAAGAAAGGCGGCACCCGGTCGAGGACACTGGCGGTGCACAGCACGTGGGTATCGCCGAACCGCGCCAGGCACGATCCTTCGGCATGTTTGGCGAAGCCGGGCTCGAGAACAATTTGGCGCATTTCGTCGGCCACGCGTTTCGATGGTCGCATTCGGGACTCTCCAAAATCTTTCGTTGGCTGGCGCGCGACACTAGTCCTGACGATATCATACGTCCACCCCCAGGAAGCCGGCCGCCAACCTGCGTCATAATTGGGCGCCACACATTGACGCTAACCGGGGCGCTCACTACATTCCCGGCATCATGATTTCCGAACTGAACGAGCGGTCACGCGAGATTCTGCGGCACGTGGTCGAGGCTTATGTCGAGACCGGAGAGCCGGTGGGGTCGCGCACCCTGTCGCGCCGGCTTGGTTTGTCGTTGTCGCCGGCGACGATTCGCAACGTCATGGCGGATCTGGAAGAGTTCGGGTTGCTCTATGCGCCGCATACCTCGGCCGGCCGCCTGCCGACCGAACAGGGCTTGCGCCTTTTCGTCGACGGGATCCTGCAGGTCGGCGCGCTGACCAAGGACGAGCGCACCAATATAGACAGCCAGTGCAAGGTTTCCGGACGCAACATGCCGCAGGTGCTGGAAGAAGCATCGGCGCTGCTGTCCGGCCTGTCCCACTGCGCCGGGCTGGTGGTGGCACCCAAGCAGAACATGCGGCTCAAGCATATCGAATTCGTCAATCTGGGTCCCGGCCGCGCGCTCGTGGTGATGGTCGACGAACAGGGCGGTGTGGAAAACCGGGTCATCGATTTACCGCTGGGCATGCCGGCATCCAGCCTTGTCGAGGCCAGCAACTTCATGGCCTCCAAGCTGGTCGGGCGGACCATTACCGAGGCGCGCAAGGAAATCCTGGACGAGTTCAGAAGCCACAAAAGCCAACTAGACGCGCTGACCGCCAAGGTCGTCGAAACCGGCCTCGCCACCTGGTCAGACGACAGCAGCAGCGGCGGCGTGCTGATCGTGCGCGGCCAGGCGAATCTGCTGGACGATGTGAATGCGATTGCCGACCTGGAACATATCCGCGCCCTGTTCGAGGCGCTGGAAACCAAGGAAGCGCTGATCAAACTGCTCGATGCGGCTGATCTGGCCGAAGGCGTGCAGATTTTCATCGGCGCCGAGAATGAGCTGTTTACGCTGGCCGGGGCCTCCATGATCATCGCGCCCTACGCCAACAGCGAGGAAAAGCTTGTCGGCGCGATCGGCGTGATCGGGCCGACCCGCATGAACTACGGCCGCATCATCCCGATGGTCGACTATACCGCGAAACTCATAAGCCGCCTGCTCGGCTGACTTTACTGCATCAGGAAACAGATACATATGACGGACAAGAAAAAGACCGGTGACGATGCCGACCGCGAGATAGCGGAAAGGGCCCGTGCCGAAGCCGAAGCCGAAGCCGACGCCGCCGCGGCCGCCGCGGCCGAGGAGGCCCTGAGCGACACCGATCAGGACGGCGAGGCCGCCGACGATGACTTTTCTCCGGAAGACCACATCACCGAACTGGAGGCCGAGCTGGCCAAGGCGAAGGACCAGATGCTGCGCGCCCTGGCCGAAGCCGAAAACACCCGCCGACGGGCCGACCGCGATCGCCAGGAAGCGGCAAAATACGGCGCCGTGGGGCTGGCCCGCGACCTGTTGAGCGTATCCGATAACCTTCGGCGCGCGCTGCAGGCCCTGCCCGAGGATGCACGCGACGGCGATGGCTGGGCGAAGGACCTGATTACCGGTGTCGAACTAATCGAGCGGGAATTCCTCGACGCCTTCGCAAAGCAGGGCGTCGTCAAAATGGAGCCGCTGGGCGAAGCCTTCGATCACAATTTCCATCAGGCGATGTTCGAGCTCGAGGATCCCGAGAAGCCCGCCGGTACCGTGGTGCAGCTTCTGCAGCCCGGTTACCGCCTGCATGACCGCCTGTTGCGCGCCGCCATGGTCGGCCTCTCCAAGGGTGGCCCAAAGGCGGAAAAAAAGCAGGTAGAAGATAGCGAGACCGGCGACGACGGCGCCTGAGCGAGGGCGGATTGCGGTGCTACGAGAGGCGTCGCAACGTCTCGGCATCGGGGTCATGCGCCGCCAGGAAGCGCTTGGCCCGGTCACGGCTGGATACGGCATAACAATAGGCGCAGCCCTGCGGGCATGAATCGTAGGCCCCGATATCCCGGGACTCGTAGCACAGGCATCCAGACCGATTGCCCTTGACCCGGGCATGAATGTCGCGGCCCGCGATATCGGACAGCCTGGCCGCATCGATGCATCGCGCCGCCGCCGCGCCGCCGCCCGTATAGCCGGGTTGACTGCAAACGGTCAGGCGCATGTCGTGCGATTCCGCGATTTCGGCAAGATCGCCCGCCAGCGCCCGTTTTTCGGCCTCGTGGGGATCACACCAGGTAAAACCATGATCCCGCGCCGCGATGTCCATGTTGCGGCTGGTCGTGGCGTAGGCATGGGCGAAGGAAATTGTGACCTCGTCGACATGCCCTCGCAACATCCCCGCCAGGCGCGCGAAATTCTCGTGATGCCAGGCCGGCGGCGTCAGGCCGGTCTCGATAACCGGGTCGTATCGCCAGACCGCGGCGCGCGGCCCGAAGGAATTTGCCAGCGCCCGGATTTGCGCGATCGCGGTTTCGGTCTCGATGACGCCCGGCTCCAGCGCGCGCGGATAGCCGGTGACGGTGAACTGAACCGTGAACGGCGCCACCGACGCGATCTCGTGAAGGCGGCCATGCAGTGGCCCGATATTGCGGGTCCAGAACACGAAACCGTCGACATCGGCCGACATCAGCGAGACGGTATACGGCTTGCCGCCGTAGGGATTGACGACCAACGCGTGGCCGACTTCCAGGCGCTTCATGAACCAGTCGCCGTAAAAGGCCGGGATGTCGGTTCGGTAGCTGGCAGAGACGATCATGGCCGGAACCATACCGCGGCACGCAACATCATGCACCGCATGCCACGTGCTGTTCCGAAAAAACCTGGCAGGATCATGCTTGCAGGCATCCCGTCCCCTACCTATATAGCCCAGAGAACGGCATCCCCATCGGATGTGCTGTCATAGGTAGGAATTAATCAATCCCGCGGGGGTCCCGGCTGGTGCTGGATTATCCGGGTCGCCGGAGCCCGCTGAAAAGGAAGAGCGAAGATGAGCAAGGTTATTGGCATCGACCTTGGGACCACCAACTCCTGTGTTGCGGTTATGGATGGTTCCAACGCCCGAGTTATTGAAAATGAAGAAGGTGCCCGTACGACGCCTTCGATGGTGGCTTTCACCGAAGGTGGCGAACGCCTCGTCGGCCAGCCGGCAAAACGCCAGGCCGTTACCAACCCGGAAAACA
>CAXMQC010000420.1:0-2970 GCA_964195285.1 Akkermansiaceae bacterium | reverse complement strand
CCCTTCTACCCAGGGCCAGGTCTTGGGGGGCACTGCATTCCCATCGATCCCTTCTATCTGACTTGGCGCGCCCGCAACTTTGACGCGCCCACGCGCTTCATCGAACTCGCCGGTGAGATAAATACCAACATGCCGCATCATGTGGTCAATCGCCTGCGCGAGGTGCTGGACCGCGCCTCGAGCAAGGGCCTGAATGGTGCAAATATCATGCTGGTGGGCGTGGCCTATAAGAAAAACGTCAGTGACATGCGGGAAAGCCCAGCGATGCGTCTGATGCAGCTTTTGGAAGAGGCGGGAGCAAAGGTTGAATTTCTTGACCCACATGTGCCCGAACTTCCTGTGATGCGCGAGTACGGACAGTTCAGGGCCCGCGCGGCAATCGACCCGCAAAAGCTGGCGTCCGGTCAGTATGATGCCGTGCTGATTGCCACGGATCACGACGACGTTGATTACCAGGCGCTGCTCGATCTGGGTTGCCCGGTTGTCGATACGCGCAACGCCATCGCACGGCGTCGTCTGCCAATGGACAATGTGACCAAGGTATAACTGACCGTTAAGGTAAAACGCTGGGATAGGCGCGGTCATTTCAGGTTCTTGGTCTGGATGGCTTCCTGTTGCTTTGCCAGACGGTCCGCCAGGAACGACAGCCCCAGCATGCGCGCCGCGTAATGGCCAAAAAACAGCGCTGCCCCATACCGGCGGGCATTGAAACGCCAGCGCCTGACGCGGTGCTCAACCGCCAACCAAGCCCGTTCCATCATCCCCGGCGGGCCCGCGGGCATCTCGGCCGGATAGCCCCGCGCGGCCATCAGCGGCCCGGCCTTGGCCTCGATCCGGGCAATCTCGCGCGGGCTGATTTTCTGCCGCCACTTCTGCGCGATGGCTGGATTGGGCGGACCATAGGTCGAGTGTTCGTGATAGCGCAGCATTTCAGGTTCAAAATCCAGAGCCACGAAAGCACATATACGCGTCAATTCCGCCTCGAGATCCGCCATTAGGGCTTCGAAGCGCACATCCAGGGCACGTCCCGGCGATATGACGGCTTCGTCCCAGCCACGCTCGGTGGCGATCCAGTGATCAACACCGTAATAGCTGTTCCCAGCCCAACCCATACCGATAGACGAGCGGGCCACATCGCGCGGATCGCGCAGAAGGTGCAAGACAGGCGCGTCCGGCAGGAGCGCAGCAAGTTTCCCAGCATTGCGGTGAAAGACCAGCACCAGGCGGCGGTCGGACGCCTTTGCCGCCAGCGCGGCGATCATGGCTGCGAGAAGATCGCGGCCCTGCACCTCGGCGCGCAGCGGAATTTCGCATGCGCCGAACACCCGGTCCTCTTGCAGGGCAGCGCGATCATAGCGCCAGCCCGAGGGATGCGCCGGATCCGGGTCGATGTGGTCTAAGAGGAAATCGGTCTCACCGGGATTGTGAAGTCCCGGATGGTGGTCGAGGAGCAGCCGAAAAAGCGTCGTCCCCGAGCGCAGCGCCCCATAAAGCGCAACGGGCGATATGTCGTGACCGGATGTCATTTCCGGTCCGCTGATGGCCGGAATTCCCGATCAAGGCAAGCTACGATGCAGGTTTCCGCCAAAGCACCATCATATTGACTTGGAAGAGCCGCGCTGGCTGGATAAAACAGGCCATAAATCGGTGAACGAGGGACCCCATGAGCAACGCAGTCTTCCCTATCGACCCCAAAACGCTGACCACCGACACAGCCTCGGCCAAAGCCCTCGGTGTCTCACACGCTGACGCCTATCAGAGCGGCCAACCCTACCCCCACATCTGCATCGACAATTTCCTGCCGATGGACATCATCGACCAGGTCCGCACCGATCTCGGTAGCCTACCCGAATCTGAACGCAGCTTTGACGCCGCCGAGGAAAAGCTGAAGTCGCAATATAACCCCGACCGGTTGCCGGAATATTCGCGCAGCCTGTTTCACACATTCAATTCGCGCGCCTTCATCCTGTTTCTGGAAGAAATGACCGGCATCAAGGGGCTGATCCCGGATCCCTATTTCATCGGCGCCGGCATCCACAAGACGCTGACCGGCGGCCATCTGAACATCCATGCCGATTTCAACGTCCACAAGCAGATGCGCGTCGAACGACGGCTGAATGTGCTGATCTACCTTAATCCGCCCTGGAAAGAGAAATGGGGCGGCTCGTTTGAGATTTGGGACACAGCGATGACCAAAAAGATGGCGAGCTTCGCGCCGACCGAGAACCGCATGGTCTGTTTCTCGACCGGGTCCGACACCTTCCACGGCAATCCCGAGCCGGTGAACCACCCCGACGGGCTGCCGCGCCAGTCGATCGCGCTTTACTACTACACAGCGACCTGGGACGACAGCGGAGTTTCACACTCGACAATCTTCAAACCACGGCCAGGAAGCCAGGACGCGTCCGACGCTCAGGACAGGCGGCACAGAGTGCTGAAGGACGTTTTGCCTCCAGCTCTCTACCGGAGGATCCACCACCGGCTGAAGCGGATCGGGATCTAGACCAGCCCCCTGATCCCTGTGGCTGTGGTTCCGGTTGCCCACACCCGGGCCGCGCGCACCGGGAAGGCGTGGCTTGGTTGCACGCTCACGTCCGAAACAGATCTATCCGCCGTCGTCAGCCGCACCGTGCCTGGTGTCGCGGCATTCAGCGCCGTGGTGACCTGGCCCAGATCGGCACCATCATCCGGCGTGATCTCGAAAATGGAAATGGCCGGGTCGGTGGCGCTGCGCATCTGGTTGGCAAAGGCGTCGGGCATGGAAGTCTCCTGATGTTGGTTTGGCGCAACGGGGTAGGGCGCTAAGGCTTACATCCGATGAAGGGCGCGCACGCCGGGCCGCGCCGGGCGGCAACATCGGCGCCCGTGCGTTAACCTGACCGTAACCAAGATTGCGCAAGGCTGCGCCCCGGGTCGGGTGAGACCGGTTTCAGGCGTTCGCGCGCCGGGACCGGCTGCATCCGGAGCGTC
>CAXMQC010000419.1:0-7068 GCA_964195285.1 Akkermansiaceae bacterium | reverse complement strand
ATCGATGTGGGAATCTCGTAGGTCTGGTTGCCGCTGTTCGATTTGAGCACCGAGAACTGGGTCGAATTAACATAGCCGTTCTTGCCGAAGCCGAGTTTGGGATCGGGGGCGCCGTCAAATTTGAAATCCGGGTCCAGTACGACGAGAGTACCCTTCGCGGTCTTCACCACGCTCACACCGCCCGAGGTGGCGTGACCGCTTTTGCCTTTGAACTTGCCACTGGCCAACACCTGGTCCTGGGCCAACGCGGTAACGGGCGCGGCTACCGCCGCGACACCAAACGCAACAGCGAGAATCGCCGTTCCGAAAATCCACCTGTGCATGTCCTTAAAACCTTCCTTTGTATTTCCGGTATCGACTCGTGCCAAGGAACGCGGCATGGGTCGGGTGATCAGCGACCTAGTGCTCCGTAATCCCGCGATGTGCGTCCTTGCCCCAGAGTTCCTTGATCCGCGCGTCGCGCCCGCATCTATAGCGGTAGAATTTATAGCTCAGCGGATTCTTCTGGTAATAATTCTGATGATATTCCTCCGCCGCATAGAATGGCCCGGCGTCCTCGATCGAGGTGACGACGGGCTGGTTCAGGATGGCAGAGAGCTGAAGTTTGCGCTTGGAGTCTTCCGCCAGTTGTTTTTGTTCCGGTGAGGTCGCAAATATAGCGGTCTTGTAGCTCTCGCCCCGGTCACAGAACTGGCCACCGTCGTCCGTCGGATCGACGCTACGCCAGAAAATTTCGAGGAGCATCGCGTAGTTCACTTTTTTCGGATCGTACATTATCTGCACCACCTCGCGATGCCCGGTGCCGCCGGCGGATACCTGCTTGTATGTTGGGTCCATCAGAATGCCGCCGGTATAGCCCGATGTAGTGCTGACGACCCCGGGAACATTGTCGAAGTCGGATTCGACGCACCAGAAACAGCCGCCGGCGAAGGTTGCTGCCCGAAGGTCATGCTCGGCAGCACTGGATATCGATGGCGTCCCGATAAACAGAATGGCAGGCAGCAACAGGACCGTGGCAAACACGGCATACACAAATTTTTGGGGCATGGGATGACACTCCGGGAAATGTTGCCGACCCTGTGATCGACGCGCTTCAAAGCAAAATTCGAGGCGACACACAGTTTATTGCTTCGCTGTCCAAGTTGGTGAGTTGCGCGGTATTTTCGAGCCGATCTCGCGAAAAATTGATGTCGGCTCGGAGCCACAAACGGAGACCGGGCCTGCCCATCGCCGACTGCCCATGTCGGAAATTGTAGCTAAATATAATGCCAGCCGGTTTCGAGATCGCCATATTGCGGTCCCTGTTCCCGGCGATGCGGGCACCGATTTGCGGTCGCCGGGCATAACCGCGAAGTTGTCGCGCCCCGTCCAGCCGTCGCATTGGCGGAACATGATCCCCTGACCGACCGCGAGCGCACGATACTGCATCTGCGCCGGGTCGTATTGGCGGTGAGTCCGGTATGGGCCGGCGAGGCCGGCGGCGGCTTGTGGCTGACAGCGGACCCGGACAGCCATGTTGAGTTGCGGCCGCTTCGCGGCGGCGATGCCCGTTATTCCGGCGGGATGTCGGCGCCCGTGCCCAGGCGAACCGGGTCGTTCATGTCTTCCAAGTCCAAGAGGAAGGCGCTGTGGTCGTACGTCGTCAGTCCCTTGTCGTAGAGACCCTGGAACACGTCGCGCACCGCTTCGACGATCGGCAGCCGAACCTCCAGGTCGCCGGCCGTATCGAGTACCGTGTTGAGATCCTTGACGAAATTTCGGATCGGCGCGCCGGGGCGGAAGTCGCGGTTGATCATGCGCCGGCCATGTTCCTGCAGCACGCGGCTGTCGCCGTGGCCGCCCGACAGGGCCTCGGGAATCTGCGCGGGGTCGGCGCCGCCGGCACTGGCCAGCAGCAGCGCCTGGGCCACGCCGGAGATGTTCACCGCGACCATGATCTGATTGGCGAGTTTGGCGATCTGGCCGCTGCCGGCCGGGCCGATATAGCTTGCGCGCCCCATCGGCTTGAAGATGCCGGCGGCCTCGGCGCGGTCGAAATCGGCTTTCTCGCCGCCCGCCATGATGGCCAGCGATCCCTCCGCCGCGCCAAGGCTGCCGCCGGATACCGGCGCATCGAGGTGGCCGACGCCCTTGTCTTTCAGGCGGGCCGCATGCTCCTGCGCCATCTTCGGGGGAATCGACGCCATGTCGATGAAGACCGCGCCGGGCGCCATGCGGTCGACGGCGCCGCTGTCGAAGAACACTTCGCGCACCACCGGTCCGCTGTCGAGAATGGAAAGAATGAAGTCGGCGCCCTCGACCGCCTCGGCGGGGGATGTGGCGACGGACCCGCCGGCCTCCTGGACCGGCGCCGCCTTGCTCGCGGTGCGGTTCCACCCGACGACGTCGAACCCGGCCCGCACGAGATTGACGGCCATCGGCGCGCCCATGATACCCAGACCGAGAAATGCGACCCTGGCCATCATCTTTCTCCCTTATTCTGCATACAAGACAGGGCAGGATACCGGCGTGCTGCGCCTAAGGCCAGAATGTCCGCGAATACCGAGTCACAAACCGGTGATATTACTGGTGGATAAGCCCCGTCTGCGCCGGTTGCCTGATCTAGAGTACGAACGCATTCAGGATTCACGCCATATCACAGGAAAAATACGCCAATCATACCGAAAATCAGGCCAGGCGCCGTCATGAAGTATACCGGAAATATAAAATCGCCAAATAGCGAATGCTTTTTAGCATTTTTATTTAATGATACTCGACAAGTTTGCCATTATCTCTCATTTATACATTACAATCCATCGAATTAACTGGATTAAGGGCAGTCTAAACAGTTAAATGAGTCCGAAATTGCGGTATTGGGCGCCTGTATCGTTACGTAACGACCTTTTTTTATAGTATAATTCATGTAATCAGTAGCCGTCTTGTTACGTAACAATTTGTGCATTTTACGGTGACCAGGGGCTGAAATGGACAAACCGGGGTGATTTGACGGCGTGGCGCCACAGCAATTTGCGGGCGCCGGGCTGGGTTAGGTTCTGCTCGGCATCGTTCTCGTGTACTGTAATGCGCAAAATGCAGAGGAGCGCGAAGAGCGGTCGATGTTTCGTCGTTTGTTGGTGTTCGTTGCCCTGGGAATTGGCTTGTTTGCGATCACGGTGGCCGGTGTGGTCGCGTTTCGCGTCGCGTTGGCCGAGGCGGTACTCTCGTCGCGGCTCGCGTCGCTCGGCATTCCCGCGCAGGGGTTCGCGGTCACCGCCCTCGATCTCAGCCACCTGGTCGTCTCGGACCTCGCGCTCGGCCGCAATAACGAGCTTCGCGTCGAGGCGGTCACGCTCAGCTACAGTCCCGACGGTTTGCTGGCCGGGCGGCTTGAGGAAGTCACCATCGAGGGCCTCCACCTCCGGCTCGATCTCTCCGGCGCCGGGCCGCCGTTGGGCAGCCTGCAACCGCTGTTGCAAAAACAACAGGGCGGTGGCGGTGTCGCATTGTTGCCGTCCGCCGTCATCCTGTCGCGCGGGCGCATCGAAGCGGTGACACAGACGGGCGATGTGGCGGCCGCCATTTCCGGGCGCTGGCAGCCGCTCGGCGAAACGGCGACGCTGGTCCTTGCCGATCTCACGCTGCCGCATCTCGCCATCGAAACATCGCGCCTGGAAATCGACGCGACGCGCGACCGCATCACCGCCACGGCGCAAGCGCGCGCCCCGAATGACGCCCTCGGCCTCGATCTGCAGGCCACGGTCGAATCCTGGCGTGGCGAGGCGACGCTTGCCCTCGCCCTGGAGGGCCATCTCGTGCCCGCGGCGTGGAAAATCCCGCCTTTACCGCCGCTCGAAAAGGGCAAGATCGCATTGTCGCTTACTATCGAAGGCCAGTTGCCGCCGATCCAAACCGCGCCGCTGGATGCGACCGCGCTTGCCTGGTTGCTCGGCGCCGACTTGCGCGGCCGGTTGCAGGCATCGCTGACCGATGTCGACTTTCGCGATCGGGCGCAAGGGGTCTCCGGAAATCTGGATCTTTCGGTAACCGTGGCGGATGGCGATATGAATATCGAAATCGCCGATAACGGGCGCCTGCGGATTGCCCGGATCGACCCGGCGCTGCTGGACGCGGCCGGTGTCCACGAGTTTGCGCCCCAGTTGAGCGATGCCGGCGCGACAATAGCGCTTCCGCTGGGCGACGCCCCCTTGCGCCTGCGGTTGCGGCCGACCGCCGACGGCGCCGACCTCGCGGTTTCCGGCTCGGCCGAAATGGCGATGGCGGAAACCACGCTGGCTGTCCGCACCGAAGGCGTCCTCGCGCTGGACAAGGATTACGCCATAGAGCGGGTGTCATTCCCACAGGCCGATATGCGACTGCGCCAGCTTAACGTGGCCGGGCACAATCTCGAACAGCTGCATATCACCGGCGCCATGGCCGGCACGCCGGACGATCTGAAAGGAACCGCGGACCTTACCGCCGACACGGCCGCCACGCGTATCGATACCCTGGCGGTCGGCGCCGCCAAGATCGCTCTCGCCACTGAATTCGACTGGCTCGATCACCGCCTCGATGTTCGCCAGCAGGGCAATGGCTCGGCTGCAATCGCGTCCGTCAGGGTGGGCGAGGCGGCGCTGATCGCCAAGCCATTTTCGACCCGCCTGGCCAATGGTGCCCTGACCATCGATTTCACACCCGATGGTCCGGCGATCACGCACGCGCTTACCCTGCGGCCGCAACGGTTGACCGTTGAACTGCCGCGCCCGGATGCCGCGCCGCTTGTGATGCGGGCGACCGCGGGAACGATTCGGGTGGAGGGCGGCCTGGATCCCGGCGCGACGTATCGCGGCCGAATCGCCCTTGCCGGCGGCCGCTATGCCATGCCCGACGAGGCGCTTGCCGCGGAGGCGGTTTCCGCGTCCCTCGACTTTCCCGCGATTGCCGGGAAACGCCTTGCCAAATTCACCGTCGGGCGGCTGCGGCATACCGCCGACGCGGCCTTTTTCACGCCGCTGCGGGTGAACGGCGAGGTTGCGCGACAAAAAGATTTATTCGTACTGAAGGCCGCCGGCGCCGGGGCCGATGGGGCATTCCGGTTTTCCGTTCGTGGCCGCCACCGGATCGCAAACGGGCGCGGAACAGTGCAAATCCGTGTCCCGGAAACGACCTTCGGCAAGGACGGCTTGCAGCCTGTCCACCTGTCGCCGCTGTTCCACGACCTGCGCGACGCAACAGGCCGACTCGGCGCCATCGTCGAGTTCGCCTGGGGACGCAATGGGATCGAAAGCAAAGCCGTGCTGGACCTGATCGACCTCTCGTTGGTGACCAATGACGTAACCGTGGCGGGGCTGGACTCGCAGATCTCGCTGGATGGGCTGCTTCCTCTATCGAGCCCGCCGGGGCAAAAGATCACGGTGCGACGTGTCGACCCTGCCTTGCCGCTCGACGATGTTGTGATTCGTTTCCAGCTGGAGCCGGCCCGGTCGCCGAGATTGCGTCTCGAGACGGCCACGGCCCGGTTTGCCGGCGGCCGGCTCAACGTCGCCGAGACGGTAATCGACCTTGCCCGATCGCGCAACGACCTCAACATCGGAGTCGACAATGTCGACCTCGAACTCCTGCTCGGCCTGTTGCAGGTCGACGGCGTAGCGGCGACCGGCCGGTTGTCGGGGACTATCCCTGTTGTCATTGCCGACGCCGGTGTCGCTATCGAAAACGGCCAGCTGGCCGCACAGGGCCCGGGCGTATTGCGGGTCCAGTCCGCGGCCGCGGCGCTCAGCGGTACCGGTGAACAGGTTGCCCTGATGCTTAGCGCGCTGGAGGATTTCCGCTACGACGAACTTTCCGCGACGCTGGACATGGGGATCGACGGCGACGCCGCCGTCATGACCCACTTGCAAGGCCAAAATCCCGCTGTCCTGGACGGTTATCCGTTTGCCTTCAACATCGGGCTTAGCGGCAATCTCACGAAACTGCTTGGCGCCGTGCGCCAGGGCACTGATCTTTCCACGGGCCTCGTCAATCCGCAGGCACGATAATGTCGCGGCGCTTGCGCAGGCCCGCCATCATGCTGCATGATGGATGGACCCGCTAAGACCCGTGCTCCGGGCCATGGAAACCGAAATGATGCCGCTCAACAGGATGTACATGACGAAACGAACCTCGTGCCGGGCCCTTCTTGTTGCACCGGCCTGCGTTGCATTGTTCGCCTGTGAGCCGACGGTCAAGGTGGAAGCGCCGAAGGAGCCAATCACCATCAATCTCAATATCAAGATCGACGCCGAGGTCCGGGTCAAACTCGAGGAGTCGGCGAAAGAAGACATCGAGACCAATCCGGATGTCTTTTGACACCCGGCCGTTTGCTTCTCGACGGCATGCTCTAGGGAAAGACGAATGCACATGATACACCGCCGCCGGTTTCTGACCCTCCTCACCGTACCGCTGTTCGCCGTCACCCTCGGCGGGCATCCGGCCATGGCGCAATCGCTCAATAAACTGCGCAGTTCCGGCACCGTCGGTGAAAAATTCAACGGGCTGGCGGTGGTGCGCGACGCGGGCGCCTCGGCACAAATCCGCAAGACGGTCGAAGATGTAAACAAGAAACGGCGGCAGATCTACGCCAAGCGCGCGGCCGAACAGGGCGTGCCCGCCGACCAGGTCGGCCGGGTTTACGCGAAGCAAATTTTTCAAAAAGCGCCAAAGGGAACCTGGTTCCAGGGCGAGAACGGCCGCTGGACCCAAAAGTAGCCCCTGAAACCGGCCGACCGCGCCTTCGCATAAACGTCCATGCCTCCCTGCCGCCGGGGAACGCCCCGGTAGAACCCATCACAGTCATTTTGCACCCCCGGCCGCAAGGCGGCGCCCTGCGGGGTATCCTTATGGCGTAATTTTGTTTGGTTAACCGGGAATAAAGGTCCTGGCGCCTCGTTGTACGGGCAATTAACGAACGACTAATTTTCCGGCCCGGTGACGGGATAGCACCGGGGAAACCGTACCAGGGGTATGAAAAATGTTTGCCAGGACGACGATAGAAGGTAATGCCAGGCGGGTTGCGGCCCGACGCCGCGCCGGCGTTCCGGCGGCGGCGTTTGC
>CAXMQC010000418.1:0-3792 GCA_964195285.1 Akkermansiaceae bacterium | reverse complement strand
CACCGGGGTGATGCGTCTTTATGAAATGCACAAGCGCGGGCTGCTGCCGTTTCCCGCCATCAACGTCAATGATTCCGTCACCAAGTCGAAATTCGACAACAAATACGGCTGCCGTGAATCGCTCGTCGACGGCATTCGCCGCGCCACCGACGTCATGATGGCCGGCAAGGTCGCCGTGGTTGCCGGCTTCGGCGACGTCGGCAAGGGGTCGTCGGAATCGCTGCGCAGCGCGGGCTGCCGCGTGCTGGTCACCGAGGTCGACCCGATCTGCGCCTTGCAGGCCGCGATGGAAGGCTTCGAGGTCGTAACCATGGAGAACGCCGTGCCGCGTGGCGATATCTTCGTTACCACCACCGGCAATATCGACGTCGTCACCGTCGACCATATGCGTGGCATGAAGGACCGGGCGATCGTCTGCAACATCGGCCATTTCGACTCGGAGATTCAGGTCGCGGCGCTCAAGAATTATAAGTGGTCCAACGTCAAGCCACAGGTCGACGAGATCGAGTTTTCCGATGGCAAACGGATCATCCTGCTGGCCGAGGGCCGGCTGGTAAATCTGGGCTGCGCCACCGGCCACCCCAGCTTCGTGATGAGCGCCAGCTTCACCAACCAGGTGTTGGCCCAGATGGAACTATGGCAGCGTCCGGACAATTACGAAAAGCAGGTCTATGTCCTGCCGAAGCATCTCGATGAAAAGGTCGCCATACTGCATCTGGCGAAACTGGGCGTCCAGCTGACGGAAATGTCGAAGGAACAGGCGGATTACATCGGTGTCGCGGTTCACGGTCCTTTCAAGCCCGAGCATTACCGCTACTGATCCGGTGTTTCATCGACCGGAATACCAAAGGCCCTGGCGATCGCCGGGGCCTTGCGTTTTTGGCCGCCGTTCGAAATTGCCCGGGGGTATAGTCGATAAATCTCATGAATCAATGTGATCTGGGCGCAAGGTTGCTTGTGCCGCGCACGCGGCTTACCTAAACTGACCAACGTGATAAACAAAAGGTTAATCGACCGCGTTGGCCTTGCGGCCATTGCGCTGTTTATTGCCGCTTCCCCGGCCCATGCGGCGGAATCGGTGTCGATGCCGATTGCGCTTGCGCTGGGTGGCGGGTTGGCCGCCGCGATCGTCGGGCTGGTTTATCTATATTATTTACTGCGCGCCAGCCGAGACGCGGCTGTGCATTCGGCCGAGGCGGCCAGTCGCCTGATGGATCGCGCACCGGCGGGGCTGGTGCGCTGGGGCGACGGCGGCACGCGTTTTTCGGCCCGGGCCGTCGAGCTGCTGGAACTGGCGCGCAACCCGGGGCTTGTCGATGCCAAGGAAGCCGACGACATCCTCTGCGGGGCCTTGTCCGAACCCGAACCGGCGCGACTGTCGGCGGCTTTGCAGACCCTGCATGCGGATGGAACCGGCTTCGAAGACCGCTGCCAGATATCGAACGAAACATCGGTGACTCTGCGTGGCGAGCGCCTGCATGAAACCGATCTGGTATGGGTTCTCGACGCGGCGGATCTGATGCGGTTGACGGGCGACCTGGACATGAAGACGCGGGAAGCGGCAACCTTGCAGGCGTTGCTGGACAAAATCCCGCTGCCAACCTGGTGGCGCGGCGACGACAACGAACTTGCCGGAATCAACCGGGCCTTTATCGAAGGCGTGGACCGCTCCCGCAAGACCATCCTCGCGGATCAATTAGAACTTGGCGCCGGCTATATCGACCATGGCGGGCGGGCGCTGGCGGAACGCGCCGCCAAAACCGGCATGGCGCAATCGGAAAGCCACCATGTCATCATCGGCAGCGATCGCCGCCTGCTGGAATTTACCGAGTTTCCACTGGACGGTCCGGCGCCGCGGGTCGGCGGCTTTGCGACCGATGCAACGGCGCTGGAGGCACTGCAGGACCAGTTGGCCGACCATATTGCGGCCCATGCGGAGGTCCTGGAAGGCCTGGGTACGGCGATCGCCATCTTCGGCCCCGACAAACGGCTTAAATTCTTCAATACCGCCTATGCGGAATTGACCCAGATCGATAGCAATAAACTTGGTGGCGAGCCCAGCCTGGGTGACATCCTCGAATGGCTGCGCGAGAACCGCCGGCTGCCGGAATATGTCGATTTTCCGGCTTTCAAGGCCGCACAGGACCGCTGGTTCACCTCGCTGATTGAGCCGGTGCTGGAACTGTTGCACCTGCCCGATGAAACCACCCTGCGCTTCGTCGCATCGCCACATCCGCTGGGCGGACTGGTCTTTGCGCTGGAGGATGTTACCGACAGATTGGCGCTTGAGAGTTCGTACAACACGCTGATCGAGGTGCAGCGCGAAACACTGAACAAGCTGTACGAAGGCGTCGCGGTGTTCGGCGGCGACGGCAGGCTGAAGCTGTTCAACCCGGAAGTAGGCAGGATCTGGGGAATTGCCGAGGAAACACTTTCCGGCGGGCCGCATATCAGCGACCTGGTGGAGGCCGCACAAGGCTTTTTCCCAAAGGATGTGGATTGGGCGCGGTTGAAACAGCGTATCATCCTGATGGTGACCGAGCCCACGGTGCATGGCGGTCGGCTGCACCGGTCGGACGACAGCGTGATCAAGTATGCGGTGGTACCCCAGCCGGACGGCAATACGCTGATGAGCTTCGTGGATATTTCCGATAGCGCCCGGGTCGAGCGCGCGCTCAGGGAGCGCAACATCGCGCTCGAGAACGCGGACCGGATCAAGTCGGAATTCATCGGCAATGTCAGTTACGAATTGCGCACGCCCTTGAATGCGATCGTCGGGTTCACCGAAATTCTCGATAACCGCTATTTTGGCGACCTTACGGAGCGCCAGGCCGAATATGTTGAGTGTATCCTGCAGGCCTCGACCCACCTGATGGCGTTGATCGACGATATTCTGGACCTGGCGACGATCGAAGCCGGATACATGACGCTGGACCTGCAGGACGTGGAAATTGCGGCGCTGATGGGGGCACTGGTCGAGGTTGCGGCGGAGCGGGCGGATCAGGCCGGCCTGAAAATTGAGATCGCCTGCCCGGCCGATATCGGCACTATGTCGGCCGATATGGTCCGGTTGCGTCAGGCGCTGTTCAATCTGGTCTCCAACGCGATCCAGTTCACGCCGGCGGGCGGGACCATCGTGCTGTCGGCCGAGCGCACGAAAAACCATATGTTGCTGAGCGTCTCCGATACCGGCGTCGGTATCTCGCCGGAGGACCAGGAGCGCGTCTTTCAGCGGTTTGAGCGCGGCGACCCGAATGCCCGCGAATCGGGAACCGGCCTTGGTCTGGCTCTGGTCAAGAGTCTGGTGGAACTGCATGGCGGCAGCGTGGAGTTGGAAAGCGCCCCGGGACAGGGCACAAAAGCGACCTGCCGCATACCGCTGCAAGGCCTGGAAATGGCAAACGAAACGCCGGCATTGGGCGCTGAACAGGTTAATTAGAGCCTTTTCCGACCAGATGGAACCGCGCTGCACGCGGGACCGCTACGACTGGCCCGGCACACCCTTTGTCGTCGAATATTCGAAATGCAATTCCTGGCCCTCGAATACCATCGGCCAAGCCGCATGGGCGGCCGCCGCGGCTTCGGCAAATCCGGTCAGGATGAGTTTCAGTTTGCCGGGATAGGTCGCGACATCGCCAATGGCGAAAACCCGCTCGATATTGGTGAGGCAAGTCTCCTGGTCGACTACGATATGATGCTGCGCGACGTCCAGCCCCCATTCGCCGACCGGCCCAAGCGACATCGAAAGCCCGTAGAACGGCAATAGCGTGTCGGCCTCCAGCCGCCTGCTGT
>CAXMQC010000417.1:0-4224 GCA_964195285.1 Akkermansiaceae bacterium | reverse complement strand
ATCGGGTCATGCGGGTCGACAGACACTGTTGGCAGTATCGCAATCAGCCGCGCAATTTCCTGATTGCTGAGGACGCCGCAAAACGCCATGTCGCGCACCGCACAGGCCGCACAAGGGCTTAATTCTACCGCCATGAGGGATGCCGGACGTTTTTCAGGCTCGCCGAGACCCATGCAGAGTTTTCCGTTGATAATGAACCCGCGGTTATTGCCGGACTGTAAGCCCGCATAACAGATTGATGCAAGGGATCATTTGTCGCATTCCACCGGCGGCGGCCTGATTAGTCGCCCTCGCTTTTCGGGGGCTCGTCGTCGCACAGGATGCGGTTGGCCGCCCCTTCCATATCGTCGAACTGGCCGCTTTTCAGCGCCCAGAGAAACGCCAACCGGAATGCGACAAATACCCCCGCCACGTCTCGCAATATGATCATCGCTTTGTGCGCCGCACATTGATTTAGGTCAAAGACTGCAACGCGCGCTGCAGCCACTCTTCCGACATTGCCGGATCGTCTCGAATGTCTCGGTCCGGCACCGGCCGCCGCCCGCGCGGTCGGAACGCAATAGCCAACGGCACGGCAAAGTGACTGAGATGTCAAAGCGATATGTGGTCAAACCTCTTGGCGAAGGGCAGGTCCTGCAAGCCTATCCCCTTGTCCAGACAGCGGTGCCGCATCTTACCCTGGATCAGTGGATGGATTATGCCGAGATGTTCTGCGGCCCCAAGCATTCCACCAAAAACAGCACCGGCGTCATGTCGGCGCAGAACCCGGATGGGTATATTTACGGCATCTATTGCCATGAGGTCGAAACCGACATCCAACATGGCCGGGTCTTGAAGATCAGCAATCTCGTTACCGCAAACCTGTATGATTCCGCCGGCATCATGGACAAGATGATCGATTCGATGATCGCCAAGGCGCGCGACAGCGATTGCGTCGCCGTTCAGGTCGCCCTGCCCGAGGAAGCGGGCCGTGGTCCGCAACCGGTGGAAGGCACCGTCAGCATGCTCCGCGACGCCGGATACCGGCTGGACTCGGTGGCATTGTCCAAGCCCATCGAAAAAAAGTAATCCATTAAAAGCTGCCGGTCGGTCGCTGGGCCTTTATCAGCGAGCTTAGGTGTAATAACATGGCGGTTCCCCTGAGAACCGCTAAACCTGTTGAATCATGCATCATCTATTCCGTTACGTAACGATCATCGCGGCCATCGCACTTCCGTCGTCGGGCGCCCTCGCGCAAGCACCGGCACCCACCGAATCGAAAAATTTCATGGTTGCGGCCGCCAACCCGCATGCGGTCGACGCCGGGATCGAAATTCTCGAAGCCGGTGGCGGCGCGATCGATGCCGCGGTGGCGGTCCAGCTTGTCCTGGGCCTGGTGGAACCGCAAAGTTCCGGCATCGGTGGCGGCGCCTTCATGCTGTATTTCGATGCCACCGGGCGAAAGGTTACGAGCTTCGACGGGCGCGAAACCGCCCCGGCCGCGGCGACCCCGTCGCTGTTCCTCGACACCGACGGGGAAAAGATGAAATTCTGGCAGGCCGTGGTCGGCGGCCGGTCGGTCGGTGTACCCGGGGTGCCGCGCCTGCTGGAACTGGCGCATCGCAACCATGGCAAGCTGCCCTGGGCGCGCCTGTTCGAGCCGGCGATCCGGCTGGCGAAACAGGGATTCGAGGTGTCGCCACGGCTCAGCGGACTGATTGCCAGGGACAAGTATCTGAAGCGCTATCCGGCGACCGGCGCCTATTTCTACACTACCACGGGCGAACCGCTGCCGGCCGGCCATATCCTGAAAAACCCCGAATACGCAGGCACGCTGCGGGCCATCGCGGAAGGCGGGGCCGACGCCTTTTACAAAGGCGACATCGCGCGCGATATCGTCGGCGTGGTGCACGGCGCGCTGGATAATCCGGGATTGTTGAGCGAGGAAGACCTTGCCGCCTATGAGGCGAAAATCCGCCCGCCCGTCTGCGTAGCTTACAGGGAAAACAAGGTCTGCGGTATGGGGCCGCCGAGCTCGGGCGGGCTGACCGTCGGCATGATCCTGGGCATTCTGCAGCATTCCGGCATGGGCAAATTAGCGCCGGGATCGGTCGATGCCGAGCATCTGTTCATCGAGGCGGCCCGTCTCGCTTATGCCGACCGTGCGCTCTACATGGCGGATTCCGACTTCGTGTCGGTGCCGGTAATGGGATTGCTGGATCCCGGTTATCTCAAGGAGCGCGCCGGCCTGATCGACGGCGAAAAATCGATGGGCAAGGCCGCCGCCGGCACGCCGCCGGAAAAGAAAACCGAGCTGCGCGCCCCCGACAACGCGCTGGAAATCCCGTCGACCAGCCATTTCAGCATCGTCGATTCCAAGGGCAATGCGGTCTCGATGACGACCTCCGTCGAAAGCGCCTTCGGGTCGCGCATGATGGTGGGCGGTTTTCTGCTGAACAATCAGTTGACCGATTTTTCGTTCCAGCCGGAAAGGGACGGCAAGCCGGTCGCCAACCGGGTCGAGCCGGGCAAGCGCCCGCGTTCGTCGATGGCGCCGACCATCGTCCTGGGCCCGAATGGCGGCCTGCGCCTGGTCACCGGATCGCCCGGCGGCAGCCGGATCATCAATTACACGGCCCGCTCGGTGATGGCGGTTCTGGACTGGAAGCTGGACCCGCAATGGGCCGTGACCAGAGGCCATGTGATCAGCCGCAACGGTAAGGTCGATCTGGAAGAGGGAACCTTTTTCGACGAGTTGAAGGTGGGGCTGGAATCGCTCGGCCACAAAATTAACGTGCGGAAACTGAACAGCGGCCTGCATGCCATCCTGGTCGAAAACGGCACGCTGTATGGCGGCGCCGACCCGCGCCGCGAGGGGATTGCGGCCGGGCGGTGAAATAATTCGGTTGCGCGCCGGGACGCCTGCCCCTAACTCTCGCCGTCATGAGTAATGATTATCAGCAAGTCCGTATTCTGCCGGGCCGCCATAAACGCGTCGCTGGGGGGCATCCCTGGGCCTTTTCCAACGAGCTGGACATGACCGCCGAGGCGAAGGCCCTGGCGCCGGGCAGTCTGGTTGTGCTGACGAGCCATTCGGGCGAGGCGATCGGCGTCGCCGGGTTCAATCCGCATTCGCTGATCGCGGCACGGCTGATCGACCGCAAACCGAAAACCGCAATCGATACCACCTGGCTGACGGACCGGCTGCAACGCTGTCTCGAATTGCGCGGCCGTCTGTTCGACGCCCCTTGTTACCGGCTGGTCCATGCCGAGGCGGATGGGCTGCCCGGCCTGATCGTCGACCGATTCGCCGATACGTTGTCGGTACAATTCAACACGGCGCTGATGGAACGCCTGCGCGAATCCGTCTTGGAGGCGCTGGAGGCGACCTTGTCGCCGGCGGCAATCGTGCTGCGCAACGACAGCGCGGTGCGCAAGCTGGAGGGGCTGGACATAGCGGTCGAGGTAATCAAGGGCGATCTGACCGCGCCGGTCGAACTGGCCGAGAACGGGATCCGGTTCCTTGCCGATCTTGCCGGCGGCCAGAAAACCGGCTGGTTCTTCGACCAGCGCGACAATCGCCGCTTCATGGCCTCGCTATCGCGCGGCGCGCGGATGCTGGACGTATACAGCCATACCGGCGGCTTCGCTATTGCGGCGGTCCTGGCGGGGGCCGAGTCGGTAACGGCGGTCGATAAATCCGCGCCGGCACTGGCGCTGGCGGAACAGGCCGCGGCATTGAACGGGTGCGCCGGGCGCTGCGATTTCGTGAAGGCCGACGCCTTCAACGAGATGGAACGACTGGCGTCGGCCGGCGAACGCTATGGCGTGGTCATCGCCGACCCGCCGGCCTTCGTGAAATCCAAGAAGGACCTGAAGACCGGCATCAAGGCCTACCGCAAGATGATGCGCTTGGCGACGCGGCTGACGGCCCCCGGCGGTTCTCTGTTCGTGGCTTCCTGTTCGCACCATATGACGGCGGAGCTGTTCGACGAGCAAATGCGCAAGACCCTGGCCGACGCCAATCGTTCGGCGCGGCTGCTGCGGCGCACCGGTGCCGCGCCCGATCATCCGTTGCATCCTTTCTTGCCCGAATCTGGCTATCTGAAAGCGTTGACGCTGCAGGTCGACTGAACGGTTATGACGCAATCGTTCAGCGCCCAATCGTAACCGCCGTCCGAAAAGCCGGCGATATCGCCGAGCGAGGCGGCCAGGGCCGGTTCGGCATAGCGCCGCACGAACCTT
>CAXMQC010000416.1:0-1840 GCA_964195285.1 Akkermansiaceae bacterium | reverse complement strand
CGATGGTCTTGTCGAAATCCGCCTTGGTGCATTCACGGATATTCAAATTGTCGGAAATGGCGACATTATTGACCAGAACATCGATGCGGCCGAAGGCCTTGACGCTTTCGGACACCAAATTCTTGACGGAGTCTTCGTCGGATACGTCGGTCTTTACGAACACAGCTGTCCCTGCGTTCGATGCATTCAGTTCTTCGGTCACGGTGTGACCGCGACCTTCATCCATGTCGACGACAACGATTTTGGCGCCTTCGGCGGCAAACAGCTTGGCGGTTTCCTCGCCGATATTGCGGCCGGCGCCGGTGACAATTGCTACCTTATCCGTGAGTCTCATTGCGCTCCCATCCTTTTCTAAATTGTGGTGATTTGATTTGTGGCCGAATTGAACCAACGCGCCCCTGACCTGTCAATGGAACAGGGCGAATATCCATGCAAATTCAGCATTTCTATCGAGAGCGGCCACTGGCGCCATATTGGTAGGTGGTGTAAGTTCCGCAGAGTAAATCAAACGCACGATCGGCAGGGGAATAGACGGCGTTTTCACTGTAACAAAAATGGTAATAAACTTGTTTTTTGTACAAAAATTGGTATTATTACACATAATGTGACAATTCCGAGGCGGGCCACGGCGACAAACCATGCGCCGATAAAGGTTCGATCGAGCAGCTGGAGGAAACATGGACGACGCACGCACCAATACCTTGACGAATGATCAGGCAGGCTATCGCGGCCTACGGGACTGGATCGAAAAAGTCGATGATTTCGGCGAATTGCTGCGCGTCGACAATGCCAGCTGGGATGCTGAAATGGGCAGCATCACCCAGATGCTGACCGAAAAAGGCCGCGGCAACGCCCCGGCGCTCCTGTTCGACAATGTCCCGGGCTATGAAGAGGGCTATCGCACCCTTTACGGCTCACTGTCGTCGATCCGGCGTGTCGCGCTGACGTTGGGTCTGCCGCTAGAACACGACCGTAAAGTCGATATCGTGCAGCGATATTATAACCGCATGCAGGATATGCAGCTGATCCCGCCGAAATATGTCGAGACCGGCCCCGTGATGGAAAACATCATGGAAGGCGACGACATCGATGTCCTAAAATTCCCTGTGCCGCGTCACCACGAACAGGACAAGGCGCGCTATATCGGAACCGCCAACTGCGTCATTTCCAAAGACCCGGACAACGGCTCCTTCAACTTGGGTACCTACCGCAACCAGGTCTACGACGCCAAGACCATCGGCTGTCAGATTACCGAAGGCAAACATGGCCGCATCCACCGCGACAAGTATTTCGAGCGCGGCGAGGAGTGCAAATTCGTCATCCTGGTCGGCGAAGACCCGCTTTTGTACATGCTGTCGGCAAGCCCGTTGCCGGAAGGCGTCTGCGAGCTCGATTTTGCCGGCGGCCTGCGGGGCGAGGCCATCGAATGCATCAAAGGGCCTTATACCGGTTTTCCAATTCCGGCCGATGCAGAGATCGCCATCGAGGGCGTCGCCCGCCCCGGCAAAGTCAGGGAAGAAGGGCCGTTCGGCGAATGGATGGGGTATTACTCGGACGATTCCGTGCCGCGGGCCTATGTCGAAATCAAGACCATCCTGCACCGCAATAATCCGATTATCTGCTGCGCGCCCCAGCACAAGCCGGTGGATGAAACCGGCCTGCTGAAAGGCATCGCTGGCAGCGCCGAGATCTGGCGCTCGCTGGAAGCCTGCGGGCTGCCCGATATCAAGGGTGTCTGGAACCATGAAGGCGGTCCGGCCACGCGCTTTACGGCGATCCAGATAAAACAACGTTATCCCGGCCATGCACGAAACGTGCTCCACGTTGCGGCGAACTGTCA
>CAXMQC010000415.1:0-3697 GCA_964195285.1 Akkermansiaceae bacterium | reverse complement strand
CATGTGGCGGCGGACGATAAGTGGATAAACCTCTAGGAATGCCTTGCCGACATCGCGGGTGAAGGCGAAATTCGCCGGCCAGTCATCCTCCAGATTATCATAGAAAATTCCACCGACGCCGCGCGCCTCGTCGCGGTGTTTCAGGAAGAAATACTCGTCGCACCACTTCTTGAATTTGGGATGGTAGTCGGGATCATGGGCGTCACAGGCGGCCTTCAGTGCAGCATGGAAGTCTTTCGTGTCGGCCTCGTCGGGCACCATCGGCGTCAAATCGGCGCCACCGCCGAACCAGGCCTTCGTGGTCACGATATGCCTTGTATTCATATGCACCGCCGGCACCAGCGGCGACTGCATATGTGCGACCAGCGAGATGCCACTGGCCCAAAAACGGGGATCCCCCTCCGCCCCAGGCATCTGTTTACGGAATTCTTCGGAAAATTCGCCATGGACGGTCGAGACGTTGACACCGACCTTTTCAAATACGCGCCCGTGCATCACCGACATCACCCCGCCGCCGCCCTTGCCCGAAGGGTCGGGGCGGCTCCAGGGCGTTTTTTCGAAATGGCCGGCCGGCCGGTCCGACAGGGGGCCGGTCAACTCGTCTTCGATCGCCTCGAAGGCGGCGCAGATATTGTCGCGCAATTCCGCAAACCAGGCGCGGGCAGCCTCTTTGCGTTGGTCCGTATCAGTCATATTATATTCATGCCACTATTGGTTTTCCCCGGGAAATCCGTCGGTCTGGCGCAAGGCCTCACCCAAAACGATTGCCGCCGCCATCGCCACATTTATCGACCGCAGACCGGGAATCATGGGAACGCGGACCCGTGCGTCGACGGCCTCGTGCACCGTGTCCGGCACTCCGGCGCTCTCGCGCCCCAGCAAAAGGCAGTCGTCGCCGCTGAAAGCGAAACGGGTATGGGGGATCGACCCCCCTGTCGTCAACAATATCAGGCGCCCGCCCGCGGCGCCGCGGGATTCTTGAAAAACATCCCATGATTGGTGCCGGACCGGAGTTATCCGGTCCAGATAGTCCATGCCGGCGCGGCGCAGATATTTGTCCGACCAGACGAAGCCGCAGGGTTCGATAATGTCGACATCGATCCCCAGGCAGGCGGCCAGCCGCAAAATGGCGCCGGTATTTTGTGGAATATCAGGTTGGTAAAGAGCGAGGCGCATCGTCGCAGTTGCCGATTTTTTGGTGAAAGTAGCCTTTGCAGGCTTTGCTTTCGTGCTGATTTTGCATTATAGGGTGCGCGGCGCGGTGGGACAGTGCCCGCTGTACCGCCACAGAAAAAAACTCGGCCTGGTCCACATATCGCGGACCATACACCCATTGACGAGGATAGAAGCATGGCGGACGAGGTTCAGACGCCGGAATCGGACGACGAAAGTGCGCGCCGGCGCGAATTTCTGTATCTGGCAACTTTGGGCGTCGGCGCGGTTGGCGCGGCGGCCTTCGCCTGGCCCCTAATCGACAGCATGAATCCAGCCGCGGACGTATTGGCGCTGTCCAGCATCGAGGTTGACCTCAGCCCGATCGAGGAAGGCCAGAGCATCACGGTGAAATGGCGCGGCAAGCCGGTGTTCATCCGCCGCCGCACCGCCGAAGAGATCGACGCGGCCCGCGCGGACAATGATGCTGACCTGATCGACCCGCAGTCGGACGAGGACCGGGTACAAAAGCCGGAATGGCTGATCATGGTCGGTGTCTGTACCCATCTGGGCTGCATCCCGCTGGGCCAGAAATCCGGTGATCCGACCGGTGATTATGGCGGTTGGTTCTGCCCCTGCCACGGGTCGCATTACGATACCTCCGGCCGCATCCGCAAGGGCCCGGCGCCGAAGAATCTAACGGTGCCGGAATACACCTTCCTCGACGACAGCGTCGTCCGCATCGGTTAAAGGGGCACAGCGATGGCAACCAAGACCGACTTCAAGAATCCCGTGGTCCGCTGGGTGGACGAGCGTTTGCCCGTCTTCAGCTACCTGGATCACGAATACAACCAGTTCCCGATGCCGAAGAACCTGAATTACTGGTGGAACTTCGGCGCGCTGGCCTCCGTCGCGCTGGTCGTGATGATCGTCACCGGCATCATGCTGGCCATGCAGTATACCGCGCATGTGGATATGGCCTTCGAGAGCGTCGAGCGCATCATGCGCGACGTGAACTACGGGTGGCTGCTGCGTTACATACATATGAACGGCGGCTCGATGTTCTTCATCGTGGTCTATATCCATATATTCCGCGGCCTTTATTACGGGTCCTACAAGACGCCGCGCGAATTGCTGTGGATGCTGGGGGTGGTCATCATCCTGCTGATGATGGCGACTGCGTTCATGGGCTATGTGCTTCCCTGGGGCCAGATGAGTTTCTGGGGCGCCACCGTCATCACCAACCTGTTCTCGGCAATCCCCTTCGTCGGCGACTGGATCGTGACCTGGCTGTGGGGCGGTTTCTCGATCGAGAACCCCACCCTCAACCGTTTCTACGCGCTGCACTACCTCCTGCCCTTTGTCATATTCGCCGTGGTCGGCCTGCATGTGGTCGCGGTGCATGTTACCGGTTCGACCAACCCGACGGGCATCGACGTGCAGACGCCGCACGATACGGTCAGCTTCCATCCCTATTTCACAACCAAGGATTCGGTGGGGCTGGTGGTATTCCTGATCGTCTTCGCCACCTTCGTGTTCTTCGCGCCGAACTTCTTCGGCGAGCCGGACAACTACATCAAGGCGAACTCGCTGGTGACGCCGCCGCATATCGTGCCGGAATGGTACTTCCTGCCGTTCTACGCGATTCTGCGGGCGGTTCCCGACAACTTCGTCGGCGGATGGCTCACCAGTTGGGCGGGCTTTACCTTCATATCCGCCAAGCTGGCCGGTGTAATCTCGATGTTCGGTTCCATCCTGATACTGTTCCTGTTGCCCTGGTTGGATACGTCGAAGGTGCGAAGCGCCCGTTATCGCCCGGTCTACAAGTGGTTCTTCCTGATCTTCCTGATCGACTGCATCGTGTTGGGGTGGGGCGGCATGAACCCGGCGGAAGGCAACTTCATTCTGATCGGGCGGATCGGGACGGCGTATTACTTCGCCCATTTCCTGATTGTTTTCCCGTTGCTGGGTTGGTTCGAAACGCCCAAACCGCTGCCCACCAGTATCAGCGAACCCGTGTTGAAGGAGGATTCGTGATGCGGATCAAGGCTGTTGCCATCGCCGCGGTGATCCTCGCCGGCTTCTCCACGACCGCCGTGGCGTCTGAAGGAGCCGCACTTCCCGATCAGGAATGGTCTTGGGAAGGACCCTTCGGCACTTTCGACAAGGCGCAACTCCAGCGCGGCTTGCAGGTGTATACCGAAGTCTGTGTGACTTGCCACAGCCTCAGCCTGGTGGCCTACCGGAACATCAACGCCCTGGGGTATGGCGAGGATGAGATCAAGGCCTATGCCGCCAATTACGAGGTCGAGGACGGCCCCAACGACGAAGGCGAGATGTTCATGCGAGCCGCCCTGCCGTCCGACCGTT
Organism: Akkermansiaceae bacterium; assembly: GCA_964195285.1. Classification (GTDB taxonomy): domain Bacteria; phylum Pseudomonadota; class Alphaproteobacteria; order UBA8366; family JADFVY01; genus JADFVY01. The sequence continues at coordinate 175 of CAXMQC010000415.1, read as the reverse complement.
TCGTGCCGCCGTTCCCCAACGATAACGCGGCGCGCGCCAGCAACAACGGCGCCCTTCCGCCCGACCTATCGCTGATTGTCAAGGCCCGCAAAAACGGTGCGGATCATATGTCCGCCATGATGACCGGCTATGTCGACGAGGCGCCCGAGGGCGTCGAACTGGCCGAGGGCATGGC
>CAXMQC010000414.1:0-2961 GCA_964195285.1 Akkermansiaceae bacterium | reverse complement strand
CCGCTGCCACCCGATTGGCCCGCCCTGGGTGAACCAGGGCTTGAGGCTTTGGGCCTGGGTTCGGCCGCCCGCCGCGCTATCCAGGCGCACCGGGAACACGGTGGGCACACCGATGAAAAACTCGCCGCCGTGGTCGCCGCCGCCGCCGAAGGCCTGCTGGTGATGACCGAGGCCGGGTTGGTCAGTCTGGTCAACGCGGCGGCGCTGGAGGTGCTGGGCGCCGAGGCGGTTGCCGTTGGCACCTCGGTCTATGCGGCCCTCGAACGCGACCATATGGTCGATATCGAACACCGTGCCCGCCAGACCGGTGAGGCCATCGAGGCCGAACTTCTGCTGGTCGACGGCCGCCGCCTCAAGGCGCTGGTGGCACCGCTCGGCGATCACGGCGGTTTCGTCGTCTCACTGCCGCACCGCGGGCCCGGCCGGCGCAACCGGGTTCTGCATGACCTGAGCCTGCATGACAGCCCGCCTTCGGTCGCCATCGAGGCCGATGTCCCGCCTCACGACTGGCGGCTCGACGACCTGCCGGTCCTGGTTTTCGATTGCGAAACGACGGGTCTGGATGTCGCCGTCGCACGCGTCATCTCGCTCGGCGCGGTGCGCACTCATGGCCACCGGCTCTATCCCAGGATCAATCTGGACAGCCTGTTGAATCCCGGAATCCCGATCCCCAGACAGAGCACCGCGGTACATGGCATTGCCGACGGCATGGTCGCCGGCGCACCCGATTTCACCGCCGGGTGGCCGGCGCTGGCCGACATGATCGAAGGCTCGGTCGTGGTCGGCCATTCCATCGGTTTCGACCTCGCCATCCTGAAAGCCGAATGCGACCGCCACGGGCTCGGCTGGCGGCCCCCGCCGGCGCTGGATACAGCACTTCTCTATTCCGCGCTTTATCCCAAGGAGAAGGAGATCGGGCTGGATAATCTCGCCGAACGTTTCGGGGTGGAGATCGAAGGCCGCCATACCGCGCTGGGCGACGCGCTGGTTACCGCCGAAATCTGGATCGCCCTGATGGCGCAGCTTATCGACCGCGGCATCGACACCTACGGCGCGGCGCGGGAGTTTTCCATGAACGCCGGGGTGCTTCTGGCCCAGCAACGCCAGGCCGGCTGGCTGCCGGCTGCGCGCGCCGAAAATAAAGGCGTGGATCATGGATAAGGCCTCACTGGAACGCCTCGACTCCTTCCCCTACCGCCACCGCGTGGCCGAAGTGATGCGCGCGCCGGTCTCGATCGCCGATCCCGGCATGACCCTGGAGGCCGCCGCGCGGCGCATGGACAAAGAAAATGTTTCGTCGCTGATCACGCTGGACAAATCCGGCCGCGCCACGGGCATTATTACCGAGCGCGACATATTGCGGGCGCTGGCCCGGGACGGCGCGGGCGCCGCCACCGACCAGGTCGAGGCCTTCATCACCAGCCCGGTCCACGATGTCCGCGAAGACGCCTTTGTTTACAAGGCATTGGGCCGCATGATGGCGCGCAACGTGCGCCATCTGGTGGTGGTCGAACCGGTATCCCGCCGCGCCACAGGCATTGTCACCGGGCGGGCGCTGTTGAAGCTCAGGGTCGGCGACACGCTGCAGTTGGGCGACCGACTCGACGCCGCACAAAACGCGGCCGACATGGCTGCCGCGCGGGCCGAACTGCCCGGCCTGGTGCGTCGTATGCTGGCCGAGGGTGTGGGTGCGATGAACGCGGCCTCGGTCATCAGCCAGGTCTATTGCGACATGACCCGCCGCGCCACCGAACTTGCGGTCGCCGCCATGGCCGAGGAGGGGAGCGGCGGGCCGCCGGCCCCGGGGGCCATGCTGGTTCTGGGTTCCGGCGGGCGCGGTGAAAGCCTGCTGGCCCCCGATCAGGACAATGCCATCGTCCATGAAGGAGGGCATGCCGATGATCCCTGGTTCGAAGAGCTGGGCCGGCGCACCGCCGACCTCCTGGATGCCGCCGGTATTCCCTATTGCAAGGGCAACGTGATGGCCAGCAACCAGGCCTGGCGCCGTTCGCTGTACGGCTGGCGGGAGGAGGTGCTGCGCTGGCTGCGCACCCCCGAGCCCGAGGCGCTGCTGATGATCGGCATCTTCTTCGATTTCGTGCCGGTCCAGGGCGATTTTGCGTTGGCCCAACGCCTGCGCGCCTTTGCGCTGGAGCACGCCGCCGGCGCCCAGCATTTCCTGAATATGATGTCTGCCCAGATCGAACATCACCATGCGCCACTGGGCCTGCTCGGTGGCTTCAAGCTGAAGGAAGGCCGCGTCGACTTGAAACTCGGTGGGCTGATCCCGATCACCAGCGGCGCGCGCACCATGGCGCTGAAGCTGGCCAGCCCCGCGACTTCCACCGCCGGGCGACTGGCCGCGGTGCGCGATTCCGGGACCCTGGCCCAGGAGGACATGGACAATCTGCGCGAGGCCCACCAGACGGTGACCCGCATCATCCTGGATCAGCAGATCACGGATATCGAGGTCGGCCGCGAACCCGGCCCCCTCGTCGACCCCAGACGCCTGCCCCGCGCCATGCAGGCCAAACTCAAACAGGCGCTGAAAACGCTCGAGGGCCTGCCCCTGATGACCCGCGACGTGGTGTCCCGCAGCCGGCGGGTCTAGAGCCTTTCCATATGGCCGGAAATGACTCTAGAACAACTATCGACCGCGTGAAACCGGCCTTCCGTCCCGCCTAGGCCAGCTTCGCGTTGAAGAAATTAATCGTCCGCGACCAGGCCAGTTCCGCCGCCGCCTTGTCGTAGCGCGGCGTGGTGTCGTTATGGAAGCCGTGGTTGACGTCGGGATAGATATGGGCGGTGTATTCCTTGCCCTGCGCCTTCAGCGCCGCCTCGTAGTCCGGCCAGCCCTTGTTGATCCGATTGTCCAGCCCCGCGTAATGCAACAGCAGCGGGGCCTGGATTTTCGCGATATCGTCGCCTTTCGCCTGGCGGCCGTAAAACGGCACCGAGGCC
>CAXMQC010000413.1:0-5342 GCA_964195285.1 Akkermansiaceae bacterium | reverse complement strand
TGAAACAAAATATACTCCAACCCTGTGCTATTACAGGGATTTTCGTAAACCGGATGAACTGACATGAAATACCCTGAAACCACTAAAAAATTAATTCGTAATCAGTAGGTCCGCGGTTCGACTCCGCGCGTCGGCACCATTCCTTCCAACTCGATATCCCACTCCCAATGGCGCGAACCGGTCCTGGTTGCAACGGTTCTCGTCGCCCAGAACGCGTTTTCAATGGGACCAGTGAGCTGCCGGTCGGACCGCCACCCGAACCCCGGACGACCCCTGTTGCGCGCCGGCAATTTCGAACTCTTGGCTATCGCCGCTGCGACGCTGCGACTATTGTCTTTCGATAGCGTCGGGGACCCTTATCTCGCACCAGCCGCAAGCCGCCCCCGGCGCACTGAAACAGACGTCATTTGACCAGCGCAACCACAACACTATCTATGGATTAGGATCAACCGAATGAACCGGGACCAGAACGCCACCGCCGAGGCCGCCATGGCGAGCGGCGCCAGGATAGTTGCCGTCGATCCGTTTGACTATGTCGTCTTCGGCGGCACCGGCGATCTGGCGTTTCGCAAACTGCTGCCGGCGCTGTATCACCGGTTCTGCGTTGGTCAAATGCCGGCAGAAAGCCGCATCCTCGGGGTATCTCGCAGAACGCAGGGCGACGACGAATATCGCGCCGCGGTGCGCGCCGCGTTGGCTGAATTCGTGCCCGCCGAGCTGCTGGATGAGGACCAGACCGAAGCCTTCGTCCAACGTCTTTTCTACGTTACCGTCGACGTGATGGGCGATGACGGCTGGGCTGACCTCAAGGCGCGCCTGCAGGACGGCGCCAACCCGGTGCGGGCGTATTATCTGGCGGTCTCACCGACCCTTTTCGGGCGGATTTGCGAAAAGATCGCCAGCAACGAGATGGTGACCCCGGAGACCCGCGTGGTCATCGAAAAGCCGATTGGCCATGACGGCGCATCGGCCCGCGTGGTCAACGATGCGGTCGGCCAGGTGTTCGACGAGCATCAGGTGTTCCGCATCGACCATTTTCTCGGCAAGGAGACGGTGCAAAATCTGATGGCCCTGCGGTTCGCCAACACACTGTTGGAGCCGTTGTGGAATTCGGCCCATATCGACCATGTCCAGATCACCGTCGCGGAATCGATCGGGGTCGAGGGGCGCGGCGGCTACTATGACAGCGCCGGGGCGCTGAGGGACATGGTGCAGAACCATATCGTGCAACTGCTCTGTCTGGTGGCGCTGGAACCGCCGTCGGCCATGCATGCCGACGCGATGCGCGACGAGAAGCTGAAGGTGCTGCGCGCGCTGAGACCGATCGACGGGCGAAACGCCGACCGGTTGACCGTGCGCGGCCAGTACCGCGCCGGCGCCGCCGACGGTCAGGCAGTGCCCGGCTATCGCGGCGAATCGGGAATCGGTGAGACCAGTACCGAGACCTTTGTCGCGATCCGCGCCGAGGTCGCCAACTGGCGCTGGTCCGGCGTCCCCTTTTACCTGCGCACCGGCAAGCGGCTGGCCGAACGGGTTTCGGAAATCATCGTCACCTTCAAGGAGATTCCGCATTCCATTTTCCAGGGCGACGCCGGCAAACCGCTGGCCAACACGCTGGTGATACGGCTGCAGCCCGACGAGGGGGTCAAGCTGTGGCTGATGATCAAGGATCCGGGGCCCGGCGGCATGCGGCTGCGCCATGTGCCGCTGGATATGAGCTTCGCCGAGGCCTTCGACGGGCGGAACCCGGACGCCTATGAGCGGCTGTTGATGGACGTCGTCCGCGGTGACCAGACACTGTTCATGCGGCGCGACGAAGTCGAGGCGGCCTGGGACTGGATCGACCCGATCCTCGCGGCCTGGGCGCAATCCGACGAGTCGCCGAAGAGCTATATCGCCGGCAGCTGGGGGCCATCGGCCGCGATCGCGCTGGTCGAGCGGGAAGGCCGTACCTGGCACGAGGATCTGGACTGATGACGCTGCGGCGTCACGATTTTACCGACCGCACCGCGCTGGCCGAGGCGCTGGCCGATACAGCCGAGGCGGCGTTGGCTGGCGCCCTGAAGGCGCGCGGCAGGGCGGCCATCGCGGTGTCCGGCGGCACGACCCCGCAAACATTCTTTGCCGTCCTTTCCGCCAGGCAGCTGGACTGGCCACGGATCAGCATAACGCTGGTTGACGAACGCTGGGTCGACGAATCCAGCGACCGCTCGAACGCCCGGCTGGTCCGCAACTACCTGCTGACTGGCGCGGCGGCCACGGCGCGCTTCCGGCCGCTTTATACCGGCGCGCCGACCCCGGAAACGTCGCTGCGGCGGCTGGAGGGAGAACTCTCCGACATCTTTCCCTTCGACGTCGTGGTGCTGGGCATGGGCGAAGACGGCCACACGGCCTCGTTTTTCCCTGGCGGCGACCACCTGACCGAGGCGCTGGACCCGAATGGCGGGCATCGCCTGTGTGCCATGCGCGCGCCCGGCGCCGGCGAGCCGAGGATCACCTGGACCTTGGCCGCGCTTTTGCAAAGCGGTTCGATCTATCTCCATATCGAAGGCGCCGGTAAGGCCGATGTGCTAAAGCGAGCGACGCAGGATGGGCCGGTGCCGGAAATGCCGGTTCGCGCCATACTGCGGCAGGATCTACGACCGATTGATATCTATTGGGCGCCGTGAATCGCCCGGCAAGGAATGACCATGTCGATAAATAGCGAAATCAAGTCCGTCACGCGGCGAATCGTCGAGCGGTCGAAGCCGCGTCGCGAGGCCTATCTCGATCGAATTCAGCGCAGCCGCGACGCCGGCCCGCGCCGCACGGCGCTGTCCTGTGGCAACCTGGCTCACGGCTTCGCCGCCTGTATGATCGAGGACAAGGCGAATCTGGCCCGCGACGTTGCGCCCAACCTGGCCATCGTAACGGCGTATAACGACATGCTGTCGGCGCATCAGCCATTCGAGCAGTTCCCGGAAATCATCCGTCAGGCGGCGCGCGAGGCCGGCGGGGTCGCCCAGGTGGCCGGTGGCGTGCCGGCAATGTGCGATGGCGTCACGCAAGGCCAGGACGGCATGGAGCTGTCGCTGTTTTCGCGCGACGTGATTGCGATGGCGGCGGGCGTCGCATTGTCGCACAATATGTTCGACGCGGCGGTGTTCCTGGGGGTCTGCGACAAGATCGTACCCGGGCTGGCGATCGCCGCGCTGAGCTTCGGCCATCTGCCGGCGATCTTCGTACCGGCCGGACCGATGCCCAGCGGGTTGCCGAACGACGAGAAGGCGAGGGTGCGCCAGCTCTATGCGGAGGGCAAGGTGGGCCGGGCCGAGTTGCTGGAGGCTGAATCGAAATCCTATCACAGCCCCGGCACCTGCACCTTCTACGGCACCGCCAACTCAAACCAGCTGCTGATGGAGATCATGGGGCTGCATATGCCCGGGACCTCGCTGGTCAACCCCAACACGCCGCTGCGCGACGCGCTGACTCGTGAAGCGGCGAAGCGAGCCCTGGCCATCACCGCGTTGGATAACGACTACACCCCCGCGGGCGAGGTGATCGACGAGAAGGCCATCGTCAACGGCATCGTCGGGCTCCATGCCACGGGCGGGTCGACCAATCACACATTGCACATGGTCGCCATCGCCAACGCGGCGGGGATCGAAATCGACTGGGACGATTTCGCGGCGTTATCCGAAACGGTGCCGTTGCTGGCCCGCATCTATCCGAACGGGCCGGCCGACGTGAATCATTTCCAGGCGGCCGGCGGCATCGGATTCCTGATCGCCCAGTTGCTCGATGCCGGGCTGCTGCATGATGACGTCCGCACCGTCTGGGGTACCGGGATGGATGGTTATCGCGTCGAGGCGAAGCTGGACGGTGCTGGCAATGTCGTCCGCGAACCGGTTTCCACGCAGAGCCATGACGAAGCGGTACTGCGCCCGGTCACGACCCCGTTCCAGGCGACTGGCGGGCTCAAGCTGCTCGACGGCAATCTGGGCCGTGCCGTCGCCAAGATATCGGCGGTCAAGCAGGACCACCATGTCGTCGAGGCGCCGGCAATCATCTTCCAGTCGCAGCATGATCTGAAGGCCGCCTTCGACGACGGCGACCTCGACCGGGATTTCGTCGCCGTCATTCTCTTCCAGGGGCCGAAGGCGAACGGCATGCCGGAATTGCACAAGCTGAGCCCGCCGCTTGGTGTTCTGCAGGACCGCGGCCACAAGGTTGCGCTGGTTACCGACGGGCGGATGTCCGGCGCGTCCGGCAAAGTTCCCTCGGCAATCCATGTGACACCGGAGGCCGCCGATGGCGGTCCGATCGCGAAACTGCGTGACGGCGACATGATTCGCCTCGACGCCGCCGCCGGGCGGCTCGAAGCTCTGGTAGCGCCGGCGGAATGGGCCGCGCGCGAGGCCGTGACGGCGGATCTGTCGGCCAACGAATGGGGCATGGGGCGCGAGCTGTTCGACAGCTTCCGCAGAGCTGTCGGCACGGCGGAGTCCGGCGCCAGCGTTATAAGCTTCGGGGCCGGCCGATGACGACAAGGGAACAGCAGGTCGAGCGGATCCTGAAGGCTGCTCCGGTCGTGCCGGTGCTGATCATCGAGGACGCGAAAGAGGCGGTACCGCTCGCCCGGGCGCTGGTCGCCGGCGGCCTGACCGCGATCGAGATTACGCTCAGGACCGACGCCGCCTACGCGGCGCTGGAACGGGTCGCCGGCGAGGTCGAGGGCGCCAATCCGGGCGTCGGCACGGTGCTGCACAAGAAACAACTGGATCGCGCCGAAAAAGCCGGCGCAAAGTTCGCCGTCTCACCGGGCGCCAGTCCCGGTCTCCTGGATGCGGCGGAAGATCACGCGGTCCCGTTGTTGCCTGGCGCCGCCACCGCCGGCGAGGTCATGAGCCTGTTGGAGCGAGGATATGTCTTCCAGAAATTCTTCCCGGCGGTGCCGGCGGGCGGGATTGCCTATCTCAAAGCGCTGCAATCACCGCTTCCGGCGGTGCAATTCTGCCCGACCGGCGGCATCACGGCGGAAACGGCACCAGACTTCCTGGCGCTCGGCAATGTGATCTGCGTCGGCGGATCCTGGGTCGCGCCGGGCGACGCGGTGGCATCCGGCGACTGGGACCGCGTCGAGGCGCTCGCCCGAACGGCCGCCGGACTGTGACGGGAGACCCACAATGGTCGTCTATGACGAAGCCGAGGCCAGGAAGACCGACCGCGCATACTTGACCCCGGATGTGACGCGCCAGCGGATGCGAACGTTGGACGCATTAAAGCTCGAGGCGGGAGAATTCGCGCTCGATGTCGGATGCGGCACCGGGCTGCTCGCCCATGACATGGCGGCGCTCGTCGGC
>CAXMQC010000412.1:0-4639 GCA_964195285.1 Akkermansiaceae bacterium | reverse complement strand
CAAGCCCGATTTAGCCAATCATCGCGGGGCGCTCCGATCGATCTTCGACGGTCGTTACAAGTTCAGCCGCTACTTCTCGACGTTTCAACACAATCAGCCCGAGACATTCGAAGAGGTCACGTCGATCAATGACCTGGAGCTGTTCGACCACGACAACGACCCTCATGAGGTCGTAAACCTTGCAGCCGACCCAGAGAAGAACAAGGCGCTGATCATGGCGATGAACGCCAAGTTGAACGCCATCATACAAGAAGAGGTCGGCGTGGACGACGGAAGCAGCCTGGGCCTGGGACAGGACACGGAGTACGGATTTAGCGAAGCCGATATCTGATTGCGCGCAAGAAAGGAAGACGGGGGTGGTTGGCAGCTGCCTGTCCACCTAACGATTGGACGACTACCGCTCGCGTTCGCCCTCTACAAGATTGTTGAAGAAGCGAGTCGACGAATTTCAGGACGTCTTGCCCGACAAGGACCGTGGCGTCGCAAAAAAGGCCGGCGGCGTGATCACCGAGCAGGAATATCGAATGGATTTTTGGCGCGGGTTGGATTGAGCGGGATGCAAAGGATTTAGCGCCCGGCCAGCTCCCGCACCGCCTTTGCCGTCTCGGCGGCCCCGTCCAGCGACAGTCCGTCAAGCGCCGGCGCGGGGTGGGACAGGGCCTGGTCGATCACGGCGGCCAGCGATTGCGGCGTCAGGCCGGCCTCGTCGGCGACCTGGACGCGGCCGCGCCCGGCCAGCAGGCGGGCGCGCAAGTCCTGCTCGGTCTCGCCCTCGGCGGCAAAGGGCACCAGCACGGCGCGGACCCCGGTGACCAGGATATCCATCACCGTGTTGTAACCCGCCTGACTGACCGACAGCGCCGCGCGGCTCAGGACCTCGCGGTAATCCCGGCGCAAGGTTTCCACCGTAACGCCTTGTGTTTCCACCAGTTTCGCCCGGTCTTCACCCGGCAGGTTCGGACCGGTGATCAGGCGCCATGGCGCCTCGGCCATGGTGGTCAGGGGGCGCGCCGCCAGCGCCGTCTCAAGCAGCTTGCCGCCGACCGCGCCGCCGCCCGCCGCGACGACGACCGCGCCCTTGCCCGGCCCCTCCGGCGCGGCGGTCGGCGGCGATGGCGCGACATAACCGGTGTAGCGGACCAGATCGGCGATTTCCCCGGCGGCAGGGAAAGTGGCACCGAAGGGAACCAGCGATTCGTCGCCATGGACCAGCACCGCATCGAAGTAGTCGCGCAGCACGGCGACGATCTTATCCTGGCGGCCCGGCTTGTTCTTCTCGACCAGAATGTCGCGTACGGACGCGGCGGCTGCGACCCTGCCCGCCCGCGCCATCTGCAACAGCGGGATCAGCTCGAAGCGGAACTGCCAGCGCCCGAACGGGAAGCTTTCGACCAGCAAAACATCCGGGTCAATCTCGCGAAAGGCGGCGAGAAGGGCCTCGCGCCGTCCCGCGCGCCAGGCGTCATCGATGTCGCGTCCCTGCGACTCCACGAGGCGGCTGAAGGTCGCGTCGGCGGCCTTGACCGGCGGCAGCTGAACCAGCCGCGCGCCGCCGAGGTCCGGCATGCCGCCGGCCTCGCCACCGGAAACGCAAACGACCTCAAGGCCAGCCGCCTGCATGGCGCGGATGATCGCCGCGGCGCGCATCTGGTGGCCGATGCCCAGCAGATGCTGGACATAGACCATGACGCGCGGCGTGCTCATCTTTCATCACCACCGGCCAGCGGCAGGTTCAGCCGGTCGATCGCCGGCGCGCCCTCGGCCGACAGCGTGAAGATATGAACGCTGCTGTCGCGCAGCTTGTCCGGCGCCTTGCCGGTCATGTCCCACCCCGTGGCCAGCGCATAGAGCGCACGGATGACGCCCTTGTGGGTAACGGCCAGGGTCGGCCGTCCGCTCCCGGCGATTTCGGCCAGCAGGGGGCCAAGGCGAGCCTGCACGTCGCGTGGGCTCTCACCGCCCGGCGCATGGAAATCGAGGCCCTTGGCCTCCCAGGCGACCATCAGGTCACCCAGCTCGGCGCGCAGGTCGGGCAGTCTGCGGCCTTCCCACTCACCCCAGCTCATCTCGATCAACCGCTTATCCGTCGCCGGTGTACGGCCGAGCAGCAGGCGCGCGGTTTCCACGGTTCGCGCCAGCGGGCTGGCGACCTCTTGATACCCGGCGAGGCCGGGCGGCAGCGACCAGCCGGCGACATTTTCCCGGCCGATATCGCTGAGCGGAATATCGCTATGGCCCTGGACCCGGCCGATGGCGTTCCAGTCGGTCGGCGCATGCCTGACGACGGCAAGGCGGACCATTATGCAGGCTCCCTTGCGTCGATATCGACTTGCCGCAGGATGCGGTCCAATGTCTCGGTGGCGGATGCCAAATTATGCCCGGCGTGTATTGTCTCAATAGCAACCTTCCGCATTCTCGCGGTTTTTTTCGGGTCGTCCAGCAGCTGTCCCATGGCGGCGGCGAATGCCGCGGCATCGCCTTCCGGCGCCACCAGGCCGGTCTCGCCCTCGATTACGATCTGCCGGACGCCGGGGCGGTCGCCGACCACCAAAGGCAGGCCGGCGGCCTGGGCCTCGAGCAGCGCCATACCGTAGGCCTCGTTGATTGCGGGCCAAACGCCGATGTCGGCGGCCGCGTGCAGAGTATCGATAGCCTTGCCGTCCATTCGGCCCAGATAGCGCACCCGGCCCGGGAAATCGAGGGCCTGCTCGACCGCCGGGCGGGCCTCGCCATCGCCGACAACGAGTAATTCCCACGGCCGCGCCTCGATCCGCTTCAGCGCCTCACCCAGCAGGCGATAGGACGCCAGCTTGTCGCCCGGCCGCATCATCGCGGTGACCGCGATCCAGGGGCGCTGACGGTCGATTTCCAGCGCCCTCGCCAGACCCGCCTGCAGGGCCTTGCGGTGCATCGCCGCACCGCGCGCCGGGCCGGTGTCGAGGAAAGGCGCCAAATGGCCAATGCGGCTGTCGCCGTCCAGCAAGGCGCCGACACAGACTGCGTCTGTCGGGTTGAGGCAGATAATGCGCGCCGCGCCGCGCAGGGCCGCCGCCACCGCGTCGTGGCCCAACGCCCAGGGACCGCCCGCCTGTTTCGGCGCATAGCTGGCCTCCGCCACGACATAAGGAATGGCGAGCGCTTCGGCGACCCGGGGACCGATCCAGTCGGGCGCCTTGTGATAGAGATGGTAGGTGAACCATAGGTCGGGCGGGGCGCCGTGCGATCGCTCGAGATAGCGATCGGCGGCCCGGCCGGCGGCCTCGCGGCGGCGAATCTGGCGCGTGGCGTCGCCGGCCGCGTCGAAGGTACGCAGCCGCGAGGCGATCTCGACATGATGCCCGGCGCCGCGCAGTGCCCGCAGGAACAGCCGCGCCACCGCGCGATCGCCCGACGGCACGGCATGATCCGGCGACTTGAGCGGCGCGTAAAACGCTATTCGCATGCGGCGGTCCGTTCCCGCGCCTCCGCCAGACCGAATCGCGTCGCGACGCCTGTGATATTAGCGGACAGCGAGAAGGACTCCCTGACCTTGCGCAAACCGGCGACCCCCAGTTCACGGCGGAGCCCCGGATTCCGGATCAGGCGTGTCAGAGACCGCGCCAGGGCATCGATATCGCCGGCTTCGACCAGCAGCCCGGTGCGGCCGTCCTCGACCAGTTCCGGGATCCCCGACAGTCTGGTCGCCAGCAGGGGCAGGGCCTGGCTCGCGGCTTCCATCAGGACGTTGGGCAGGCCATCGCGGTCGCCATCCTTGCCGATCTTGGCCGACAGCACGAACAGGTCGGCGGCACGCAATTCCCGCAAGACCCGTTCCTGCGGCTGCGCGCCCAGCCAGTCAATTCGATCGCCGATGCCGAGCCGGGCGGCTTCAGCCGCCAGACGGCCTGACGCGTCGCCGCCCCCGATATGGCGGCAGCGCCAGTTCAACGCCGGCGGCAACAGGGCCAGCGCCGCCAGCAAATCGCCGTAACCCTTTTTCTCGACCGCGCGGCCGACCGAGATAATTATCGCAGGGTCCCCCGGCGTTCCGCCATCACGCCCGGTCGGCGCGGCCGCCGCCGGCGGGAAGCGGTCGAGGTCCAGCCCGTGATAGACGAGACCGATTCTGGCCGGGTCGGGCGCGAGGCCGGCCAGCCGCTCGTATCCGGCCCGCGTGCAGGTCACCGCCCAGGCCGCATCGGCCAGCTTTTCCGTGATCTCCCAGTCCGGCGACGTCCAGATATCCTTGGCGTGGGCCGAACAGCTCCAGGGCAGGCCCCGCATGATCGCCGCATAACGGGCGACGGACGCCGGGGTATGCAGAAAATGAGCGTAAAGATGGCTAATGTCGCGCGGCAATTCGGCCGCCAGCACGCAAGCCTGACCGAAGCGGCGGATGCGGTTGCGGGTCGCATCGCGGCCAAGGTCGCGCCGCCAGATGGCATGGGCGCGACGGTATCCCGGCAGTTTCCGTGCGGCGGCATAACCGCGGAGCACGCGCAACGGCTCATTGTGCAGATATTCGGGCAGATAATTGACTGGCGCGTTTATTTCGCGGTGCGTCGGGTGGATGTCCCTATCGGTCGGGTGGCGCAGCGAGACGATCCGCAAGTCAAGCCCGCGCCGCTGCAGTGCCAATATTTCCTGTGCGATGAAGGTT
>CAXMQC010000411.1:0-4428 GCA_964195285.1 Akkermansiaceae bacterium | reverse complement strand
ACCGCATTGCTTCTGTTCGGCCTGATGGTCAGCTGTGCCATCATGTAGCGTTAAAAAGTCCGGAACTATGGCGGTTTGAGCGTTTACAGCATGCACGGCAGTTGATATAGAGTGCGCGCCCTGATGGCCGCCCTGCGGAATCGGGGCTTGTGTGTTGGAGCGATGGCGCCGGCCGAGAGCCGGATTTTTGCGGGAATCAATCGGGACCGGACATGAAGATCCTCAGTGGCAATAGCAACAGGCCGCTGTCAGAGGCCATTTCCGCCAAGCTAGGCGTGCCCCTGACGGAAGCCTCGATCCGCCGGTTCTCGGACCAGGAAATCTTCGTGGAGATCCTGGAGAATGTCCGCGGCGAGGATGTGTTCGTCTTGCAATCGACCTGCTACCCCACGAACGACAATCTGATGGAATTACTGGTGATCATCGATGCCCTGCGCCGTGGATCGGCGCGCCGGATCACCGCTGTGATGCCCTATTACGGCTATGCGCGCCAGGACCGCAAGACCGGGCCGCGCACGCCGATCTCGGCCAAACTGGTGGCCAACCTTATTACCACCGCCGGCGCCGACCGGGTGCTGACGCTGGAACTCCACGCCGGCCAGATTCAGGGGTTCTTCGACATCCCGACGGACAATTTGTTTTCGTCGCCGGTGTTTGTCGGTCATATGGAGACCAACCGGAAAAAGGGCGATGAGCTGGTGATCGTTTCGCCGGACGTCGGGGGTGTGGTGCGGGCGCGCGGTTTCGCCAAACGACTGGGCGCGGACCTTGCCATCATCGACAAACGGCGCGAGAAAGCCGGCCATTCGGAGGTCATGAACGTCATCGGTGACGTCGACGGCCGCACCTGTCTCCTGGTCGACGATATCGTCGATTCCGCCGGCACATTGTGCAATGCGGCCGTGGCCCTGATGGAACAAGGCGCCAATTCGGTGTCGGCTTATGTTACCCATGGCGTGCTGTCGGGCGGCGCGGAGGCGCGCGTAGCCGCCTCGCCGATGGAGAAGCTGGTCATAACCGACAGCATCCCCGCCACCGAGGCAGTGCGGATCGCGGACAATATCAGCCAGCTCTCGATCGCGCCGCTTCTGGCGGACGCTATCGATCGGATCGCGAGTGAAAAATCGGTTTCAAGCCTGTTCGACTGAACGAGAGCAGGCCCACGCCGCCCGGTTCGGCGGCAAACGGCCGTAGCGGCACCCCTGGAGGCCGTACGGCATTTAACCCAGTAAGGAGACTCTTATGAGTGACCAGAGTGTATTGAGCGCCGAGAGGCGCGACCGGGCCGGAAAGGGGGCCGCCCGGGCTGCACGTCGCGCCGGCCGAGTGCCGGCGGTGATTTACGGGGACAAGAAGGACCCCGTCACGATTTCGCTGGAGCCGCGTGAGCTTCGCAAGCAGCTTAACACCGGCAGCTTTTTCGCCACCGTCTATACGGTGGAGATCGCCGACGGCGACAGTGAACGGGTCCTGCCGCGCGACGCGCAATTCCACCCCGTCAAGGACGAGACCATGCATGTCGATTTTCTGCGCGTCAGCAAATCGACCCGAACCAACGTCATGGTGTCCTGCAACTTTATCAACGAAGAGGAGTCCCCGGGCCTGACGCGCGGTGGTATGCTGAACGTTGTGCGCCATGAAATCGAGGTCGTCTGCGGCGTCGACGATATTCCCAGTGAATTCGAGCTCGATCTGACCGGCCTGGACATCGGTGACAGCGTCCATGCGAGCGTGTTGAAGTTGCCGGACGGTGTGGAGCTGACGATCGCCGACCGCGACTTTACCATCGCCACGATCGCGGCGCCTATCCTGAAGACCGAGGAAGAGGAAGAGGAAGAAGCTGCCGCCGCGGCTGCAGCTGCACTGGCCGAACTCGAGGGCGTAGAAGGCGAAGAGGGCGAAGCCGGGGCCGAGGATGCCGACGGCGAAGCCGCCGAGGAAGAACCCTCGGAGAAATAACCGGACAGACCGATGCTTCTTATCGCCGGCTTGGGCAATCCTGGCCCGAAATACGAACGCAACCGGCACAATATCGGTTTCATGGCGGTGGACGAGATCGTCCGCCGCCATTCCTTTGGCTCGTGGCGTTCACGCTTCCAGTCGATGGCGGCGGAGGGCCAGGTCGCCGGGCACAAGGCCCTGATCGTGAAACCGATGACCTATGTGAACGAATCGGGGCGCGCCATCGGCGAGGCCCTGCGGTTTTTCAAGCTAGACCCGAACCAGGCCATCGTTATCTACGACGAGCTCGACCTTGCGGCAGGCAAGATCAGGATAAAACTTGGCGGCGGCCATGCCGGCCACAATGGCTTGCGCAGCATCGACGCCCATATCGGCAATGACTTCTGGCGGGTCCGCGTCGGCATCGGCCATCCCGGCGACAAGAATAAGGTGCACGGCTATGTGCTCAGCGATTTCGCCAAGGCGGAACAGCCGATGGTCGAGCGGATCACCGACGCCATCGCGACCCATATGCCGCTGCTGGTGGCCGGTGAGGAGAGCAGCTTCATGAGCCGTGCGGCCCATGTTATCTTTCCGCCGCCGCCCAAACCCCCGCGTCCGGAGGGCGGCGAGGCTCCGGAGTCGACCAACGGCGGATAGTTACTGTTCGTCGCGCGGGGCAACTTCGGCCGCGGCGGCGTTCTTGCGCGCGATCAAATCCGCCAGACGCTCTCCCAAGGTGCGGTATCCCGACTCCCTGAGCTCATCATCAAACGGCAACTCGGCCAACAGTTTCTCCGCCATATCGAATTCGCCCAGCCGGCGGTGGAGGTTCACGACGAGCAGCTTGACCGTCCACCATCGTTGGCCGGTCTCGCCGGCCCGCGAATAGTCATTGCCGGCCTCCTCGAGCCGCGTCATCGCGAGGGCGGCGTAGTGGTTGTATCTCCTGGGGTCTTCCTGGACCTCCCAGGTAGCCTTCAAGGTCAGGATAGCGATCGTCCAGGCATCTTCAGCCAGCTTGCCGGCCTGATAGGCCGCAACGAAATAATCGGTTTCAAACTCCCGTAGCGCCCGAAATTCGGGGGTCTGTACGAGGCGGCGGGAAAGCGCAATCTCTGCATCGTCGAAATCGTCGCGATAGATCACAAAGCCGCTGTCCATACAGATTGGCAGCGGAACTGGCGCCACCAGCGCGCCGATCGGCCGCAGATCCAGCTGCATGCCGAATTGGCTGTACGAGTTGACCGCCCGGTAGGTGGAGGTCCTACCGTCGAGCGGGCAAGTGAATGTCTTATCGAACAGTGTCAGGGCCCCTACCGGTTGCGGCAACCCGGCCAGGAAGGCGGCGAGCAGACACAATCGAAACATCCTGTGAGCCAGGTCAAAATTCATCAAAATAGGTCCATGGGTGCCATATCAGCCATTATCGCGCTTCTAATATGGCGGAAATCAGGAGTCCGATTGACCGGAAAGAGGCGATGATCTAAGCAGTCCCGGACTCGACGATTGAGGTTTTCTCCATGGGTTTCAAATGCGGAATCGTCGGCCTGCCGAATGTCGGCAAGTCGACGCTTTTCAATGCGCTGACACAAACCGCGGCCGCGGAGGCCGCGAATTATCCGTTTTGCACCATCGAGCCGAATACCGGTCGCGTGGCGGTGCCGGACGAGCGGGTGGACAGGCTGGCGACGCTGGCCGCCTCGGCGAAGACGATCCCGACCTTCCTGGAATTTGTCGACATCGCCGGGCTGGTGCGCGGTGCATCGAAGGGCGAGGGTCTGGGCAACAAGTTCCTGGGCAATATCCGCGAGGTCGACGCCGTTGTGCATGTGCTGCGCTGCTTCGAGGGCGAGGTCACCCATGTAGAGGACGACGTGGAACCGAGCCGCGATGCAGAGACGGTGGAAACAGAGTTGATGCTTGCCGATTTGGACAGCCTGGAGCGCCGCATCGCGCCGCTGGAAAAGCGCGCCAAGGGCGGCGAAAAGGAAGCCAGGGCGCAGGTCGCCCTCATGGAAAAGGCGTTGGTCTTGCTGCGGGACGGACGGCCGGCCCGCGAGGCGGTGCTTGAAGAAGCGGAGTGCAAGCCGTTCAAGATGCTGCAGCTGCTGACCGCGAAACCGATGCTTTTTGTCTGCAATGTCGACGAGGACAGCGCGGCGGACGGCAACGAGATGTCCGCCGCGGTTGCGACGCACGCGGCGCGGATGGGCGCGGCCTGCGTGGTGATATCGGCGGCCATCGAGGCCGAGGTGGCGTCACTGGATTCGGATGCGGAAAGGGAGGAATTTCTGGATTCCCTGGGACTGGCGGAGACCGGTCTTGCCCGCGTCATCCGCGCCGGTTACGGGCTGCTGCACCTGATCACCTTTTTCACCGTCGGGCCGAAGGAGGCGCGCGCCTGGACGGTACGGCACGGCGCGAAGGCGCCGGAAGCCGCGGGCGTCATTCATACCGATTTCGAAAAGGGCTTCATCCGCGCCG
>CAXMQC010000410.1:0-3619 GCA_964195285.1 Akkermansiaceae bacterium | reverse complement strand
GCGAGCATCTGCGGGGGCAAATCCTGCGCCTTACCAACGCCAGCGCCGATTCCGTCATAGAGATCGACAGCGGGCGCATTACGGTGCGCGAGGGCGCGGGTATGCATGAGGTCGATTTGGCGGCGCTGGACCCCGACCCGCTTGGCAATGTGCTGACCGGCGAGGGCTATTTCGACCCACCGACCACGCCATTGGACGAGAACGGCCAGGGCAAACCATACGGCACTTTCGGCTTCGGGGCGCAAATCGCCCAGGTCGAGGTGGATATGGGGTTGGGAACGGTCAAGGTGCTGGGCGTGGTCGCCGCCCACGATGTCGGGCGTGCCATAAACACCCAACAGCTCGAAGGCCAGATTTACGGCGGGGTGGCGCAGGGGTTGGGCTATGCGTTGATGGAGGAATATATTCCGGGGCGGACGGAAAACCTGCATGACTACCTGATCCCGACCATTGGCGACCTGCCGCCGATCGAGGTGATTCTGGTGGAGGATCCGGAACCGACCGGCCCGTACGGCGCCAAGGGCATAGGCGAGCATTCGCTGATCCCCACCGCGCCGGCGATTCTGGGAGCGATCGAACATGCGGCCGGTATCAGAATGGAGCAACTGCCGGCGACGCCCGACCGGGTGCGCGCGGCGATAATCGCCAGGGACCGCCATGGCTGAAAGCAAAAACAGCAACAGCAATCAAGACGGCATCATTGTCTGCGACGCCTGCCCGGTACTATGTCGCATTCGCGAGGGACGGTCCGGCGCCTGCGACCGTTACGCCAACCAGGACGGGCGGCTGATGCGGGTCGATCCGGTCACGATGATCCACAAGACCCTGTCGGGCGAGGGCGAGGTCGTGCCGTTCCTGTTGAATACCCTGGAATGGGACGGCGATATCCTGCCGCGCGGCGACACGTTTCTGACCGGCATCGGCTCGGGCACCACCTATCCGGACTACAAGCCGGCGCCCTTTATCGTGTCCAGCCAGCATGACGGCATCGACATGGTGACCGTCGTCACCGAAGGCATCTTCAGCTATTGCGGGCTGAAGGTGAAAATCGACACCGACCGTTATGTCGGGCCGGAACAGGCCGCGGTGCTGTGCGAGGGCGAGCCGATCGGCCATGTGACGACCGCCGAATATGGCTCGCAAATGCTGGCCCTGGGCGGGGTGCGTCACTTCACGGGCGGCAGCAAGAAGGAGGGCAATATCACCTGCAAGACGATGCTGTCGCTGTGCAACAAACAGGCAGTGGAAATCGAGGTTGAGGGCGGCGCTAAAATGCTGCTGCAGGCCGGCGAGCCGCCGCGCATCGACAATGTCATGGAAGAACGCATGCGGGTCGGCTGCGGGTCGGCCACCATCGGTATGTTCGCCCAGCAGTGGTTCGGCCACGCCGACGAGGTCATCGTGGTCGACGACCATATCACCGGCGTGCTGAGCGAGCATCAGGCCGGAAAGTTCCTGGGCATAAAGCCGACCGGCATCCGCGTGCGCGGCCGCAAATCGACACCGGGCCGCTATTTCCAGGTCGCCGGACACGGCACCGGCTGGGGCGGCACCGACGTCACCGATCCGCTGAGCATCATCGAGGCCATCGACCCCGCGACCGCCTGGCCGGGCCTGCGGCTGCTGATGGTCAGCACCACCGGTGAAGACGCGGAATTCTATGTGCTCGACGAGGACTGCAAACCCGCCAAGGCGCCGATGCCCGACGATTTGACCGTCGTGGTGGAGCGCATCGGCGAGAATTGCGAGCCGGCGATGACCTCGGTCCTGTTCATGGCCGGCGCGGGCGGTAGCTTACGTGCCGGCGTCACGCAAAATCCGGTCGGGCTGACCCGGTCGGTCAAGGACGCGCTGACCCGCGTCACCTGCGGCGGCGCGCCGGTCTATGTCTGGCCCGGCGGCGGCATCACCGTCATGGCGGACGTCATGCGCATGCCCGACAATGCTTTCGGCTATGTGCCGACGCCGGCGCTGGTCGGCCCGATCGAATTCACCATGCGGCGCGAGGATTACCAAGCGCTGGGCGGATATATGAAAAGCGTCCGGGATTTCGAGCAGGCGACCGGGAGCGTAAATAAACGCGTGACCGAATGGAGTCCGGAGAATCCCTGGCCCATCGACCCGCCAACAAAGGAGGGCGACTGACGTGACAGCCGGCCCGCAAATCGCCATGCTGGCGGACGGCAAGCGGCTGCATCTGCAGTTCGGGCCGATCGACATGATCGTCGAGGCCGATGGCGATAAGGATGAAATCGCTGCCGCCTACCGGCAGGCCAGCGAGCGTTTTCGGACCATATTGCCGGAGCTTGTCAGTGAGTTGGCCCGGCTTCGCCGGCCCGTTGCCGAGGACGGGCCAGCCGACTCGTTCCGTTGCAATACCGCTCGGCGCATGGCCGAGGCCGTCCGGCTGCATCGCGGTGTGTTCGTGACGCCGATGGCCGGTGTCGCCGGGGCCGGCGCCGACGAAGTGCTGGCGGCGATGACCCAAGGCCGGCGGCTGAACCGCGCCTATGCCAACAATGGCGGCGATATTGCGTTTCACCTGGCCGATGGTGCGGAGTTCACGGTCGGGCTAATCGGCTATCCGGAGACCAGCGAACCGGTCGGCCGGTTCACCGTCACAAACGACATGCCGGTGCGCGGCGTCGCCACCAGCGGCCGCCACGGGCGCAGCTTCAGCCTGGGCATCGCCGACGCGGTAACGGTGCTGGCCCGCAGCGCCGCGGCGGCCGACGTCGCCGCCACGCTGATCGCCAATCGGGTGAATGTCGACCACCCGGCAATCGAACGCACCCCGGCGCAAGCACTGGATCCGGACAGCGACCTCGGCTCGCTGCCGGTGACCGTCGCGGTCGGTACGCTGGACAAGGCGACGCGCGACGACGCCCTGGATGCCGGGCTGTCCTGTGCCCAATCGATGCGCGACGCCGCGCTGATCCATGGCGCCGTACTGGTGCTGAACGATACTTACCGGGTCGCCGGACCGGGGCTTGCCAAGGCCCTGGCGGCGGCCGCCTGAACAGGACACAGGGAAAAGACGGGTTGCGCTAATTCTGGCGCTGCTTTTCAATAAGGCAAAATACCAACAGCACAAAAAACTGGGAGACATGAACATGAACACGAGACGGACATTCCTTTCCACCGCCGCGGCCCTGGCCACGGCCCTGACCTTCAGCGGCGGCGCCGCGGCGGCCGAGACCATCAAGATCGGCGAGATCAACAGCTACACCCGCCTGCCCGCCTTCACCCAGCCCTACAAGAACGGCTGGCAACTGGCGGTCGACGAAATCAACAGCGCCGGCGGCGTGCTGGGCAGGCAGCTCGAGGTCATCTCGCGCGACGATGCCGGCAAGCCGGGCGATGCGGTGAAGATCGCCGAGGAACTGGTTTCGCGCGACGGCGTGGTGATGCTGGCCGGCACCTTCTTCTCCCACATCGGCCTGGCTGTCACCGATTTCGCCAAGCAGAAGAAGGTGATGTTCGTCGCCGCCGAGCCGCTGTCGGACGCGCTCACCTGGGCCAAGGGCAACCATTACACCTTCCGGCTGCGCCCCAATACCACCATGCAGGCCGCCATGCTGGCCGAGGAGGCGGCGAAGCTGGGCATCAAGCGCTGGGC
>CAXMQC010000409.1:0-2379 GCA_964195285.1 Akkermansiaceae bacterium | reverse complement strand
CGCAGATTTCGCCGCGCTTGCCGGTCGGCATCAGTTCCTCGGGATTGTCCAGCGAGACGATCTCGATAATCGTTCCGGGCACCGGCATGCCGATCGAGCCGGGCTTGTTGACGCCCTCGAACGGGTTGAGGGTGCAAACCGGCGAGGTTTCCGACAGTCCGTAGCCTTCGACCAGGACACAGCCCGTTAGTGCCTCGAATTTCAGCTTGACCTCGACCGGCAGCGCGTCGCCGCCCGAAATGCAGTCGGTCAGGCTCGACAGGTCGTATTTATCCAGCTCGTCGAAATTGTTGATGGCGGCATAGATCATCGGCACGCCCAGGAAGACGGTTGGTTTGTCGCGATCGATGATGCGCAGCACGTCGGCCAGCTTGAAACGCGGCACCAGAATGATCTCGGCGCCCAGAAAGAGCCCCACATTCATAATGCCGGTCATGCCAAAGACATGGAACAGCGGCAGCACGCCGAGGAATTTTTCCTCGCCCGGGCGCGCGTTTACCGCCCACATGCGGGTCTGGATGGTGTTGGCGTAGATGTTGGCATGGGTCAGCATCGCGCCCTTGGGCAGGCCGGTTGTGCCGCCGGTATATTGCAGCACCGCAATGTCCAGTTCGGGATTGACGGGAACCGGGGTGAAATCGCCATCATTGCGGGTCAGCCGGTCGAACGGGATATGGCGCTCGTCGTCGGGAACCTCGGCGACTTCCTTGCGCCGGAACAGGGTGAAGAAGGTGCGGGCGACCAGCGGCAGGATATGGCCCATCGGACAGAGCACGACCTGCTCCAGTTTGGTACTGTCGAACAGCCCGGCCAGTTTCGGGTAGGTCGCGGTAAGCTGCAGCGTCACCATGATCCTGGTGTCGGAATCCTTCACCTGGCGCTCGATCTCGCGCTCGGCATAAAGCGGGTTGAAGTTTACCACCGTGCCGCCGGCCTTCAGCACCGCGTAGAAACAGATGATGTAATAGGGCGAGTTCGGCAGGAACAGCCCGACCCGCACGCCCTTGGCGACGCCGAGAGCCTGGAAACCCCGGGCCGCCCGATCGACCTGTTCGCCAATTTCGGCGTAAGTAAAGGTCTTGCCCATGAAGGTCAGGCAAGGGTTGTCGGGCCAGGTCGCGACGCCACGGTCGAGAATACTGGTCAGCGGCGCGATCGGGATTTTGGCATGCCAGTCGACGCCATCGGGATAGGTCGCTTCCCAGGGGTAGGGGCGGGGCTTGGCCGCCTGTTTCGGTGGCGGTGGCGCGGGGCGACGCAGCCGGCCCGCCAGGCCGCCGGCCAGTGATTTCAGACGGGTCAGTAATTTAGGCGCCATGGATTTCGGTTCCGGCCAGCTTCATCACATCCGCGATGTTCTGGAATAGTATCACGCCACCGGGTTCTACCGTCGCCCTAACCATGCAGCGCGCTAAAGACCGAGATGGCGTCCTGGATCTCCGGCATGGCCCGCTCCACCGCCTGTTCGCCGGCGCTGATAAGCTCGTCCGCCCGGTCGAATTCCAGCAACCCGATATGGCCTATTCTGGGTTTGATGGTGACATCCGGCGGCTCGCCGGCCAGCCGGCTGCGGGTGATGCGATCCTGGATGATGTTCAACGATGTCACCATCACGTTGAACGCGCTCGGCTCACCATTCCCCAGATGCCGGAAAGAGGAGGTCAGCTTACTGGCCGATTTGCCGTTTTCGTCGGGCGGTTCGTCGTCTCCATGCGCCTTGCCCATGATATCGGCGTTCAAGTTGACGGCGATTACCATTTCCGCGCCCAGCGCCCGGCAAACCGATACCGGCACCGGGTTTACCAGGGCGCCGTCGACCAGCCAGTGGCCGTTCACGCGCTTGGGCTTGAAGATGCCGGGCAGCGACAGCGAGGCCCGCATGGCGTCAACGACCTTGCCGTCACGCAGCCAAATCTCGTGACCGGTCCACAGGTCCGTGGCGACGGCGACAAAGGGAGTCTTCAGCTCGTCCATCCTCAGGTCACCCAGATAACGCTCGGCTTCGCTGAACAATCGGGTACCCGAGATCATGCCGCCGTTCATGGGCATTTTCAGATACCGTAGCATTTTCAATGTCGTAAAACTACGGGCCCATTTTTCCAGGACGTCGGCATGGCCGGCCAGGTAAAATCCGCCGACCAGCGAGCCGATCGAGCTTCCCGCAACGACATCCGGAACCAGGCCCAACCTGTCGATCGCCTTCAACACGCCCAGATGGGCCCAGCCGCGCGCGATGCCGCTTCCCAATGCCAGACCAATGCGTATCCGCGACATTCTATCTCTGTCCTCAACAATTCTGACGGCGCATTGCCGCCGATATCCCGCATAAACCGGGATGGCGTCGGCATTGGGCCGTTAATGTGGCAAAACCATGATCGC
>CAXMQC010000408.1:0-7427 GCA_964195285.1 Akkermansiaceae bacterium | reverse complement strand
CAGACCGCCGACAGCCGCGCCAAATCGAGCCCTGGCCGCCCCAACAATTCGTGCACATTGCGAACCCGGCCGTCGTGATTGACCTGGACGCCCTTTTTAAACAGCGCATTCGGGCTGGCCGACAGGGATCGGGCCAGAGACCGCGCCGAGTCGAGCGCCGCCGCCTTGTCGCGCCAGGCGGTGCGGCGCAACGGACCGATGCAGCCGACCGCCTCGCCCAGGCCGGTCAGCCGCTGGTCGGCATTGTCGGCGCGCAACTGCAGCCGGTATTCGGCGCGCGACGTGAACATCCGGTAGGGCTCGCCAACCCCATGAATTACCAAGTCGTCGACCAGTACACCAATATAGGCATCCGCCCGGTCCAGCAAAAACGGTGCGGCGCCACCGGCGGCCAGGGCCGCGTTGATCCCGGCCATCAGCCCTTGGGCGCCGGCCTCTTCGTAGCCGGTTGTGCCGTTGATCTGGCCTGCGAAATACAGCCCCGGTATGCGCCTGGTTTCGAGCGTCGCCTGCAGCTCTCTCGGGTCAACATAATCATATTCGATGGCATAACCCGGCCGAAGGATTTCCGCCCGCTCGAGGCCGGGTATGGTGGTCAGCATTTCGGCCTGTATCTCGCGCGGCAGGGCCGTCGAAATGCCATTGGGATAAACCGTGTGGTCTTCCAGCCCCTCCGGCTCCAGAAAAATCTGGTGGTGGTCGCGGTCGCCGAACCGAACTACCTTGTCCTCGATGGATGGGCAATAACGCGGCCCCGCCCCCTCGATCCGCCCCGAATAAACCGGCGTGCGGTCCAAATTGGCGCGGATGATCGCGTGGCTCGCGGGCGTCGTGCCGGTAATATGGCAAACGGTCTGCGGCACGGTTATGCTGTTTGTCAGGGTGGAGAAGGGAGTCGGCGGATCGTCGCCGTTCTGAATGTCCAGGCCGCGCCAATCGATGGTTCGCCCGTCCAACCGTGGCGGCGTTCCGGTTTTCAGGCGGCCCAGCGCAAAACCAAACCGCTCCAGGGTCGCCGATAGCCCGTAGGACGCCGCGTCGCCGGCCCGGCCGGCCGGCGTCGTCTCTTCGCCCAAATGAATTAGGCCACGCAGGAACGTGCCTGTGGTCAACACGACGCGTGGCGCCGCCAGGCGCTGGCCCGCCGCCGTTATGATACCGGCAATGCCGCCGTCATCGCCGAGCCACAGGTCCTCGACCGCCACTTCGCGAATTTCCAGGTCTTCCTGTTCCGCCAACGCGGCCTGCATCGCCGAGCGATACAACGCGCGGTCCGCCTGTGCGCGCGGCCCCCTGACGGCCGGCCCCTTGCTGCTGTTCAGAATACGAAACTGGATGCCGGCCCGGTCGATCACCCGACCCATCAAACCGTCCAGCGCATCGATCTCGCGAACCAGATGTCCCTTTCCCAACCCGCCGATCGCCGGGTTGCACGACATTTCGCCAATCGTCTCCAGCCGGTGGGTCGCCAACAGCGTCCGGGCACCGATGCGCGCCGCGGCGGCGGCCGCTTCGCAGCCGGCATGGCCGCCGCCAACCACAATAACGTCCCATTTATACTGTTTAGTACTTTTCATAGCTCCAGTAAATAGGCGTGTCTTCCTTGATTGTCAAAGAATCTACGCTGTTTAGGCCAATGAGGGTGTATATTTGTTGCCGGTTAGCATACGAAGCGGTTATTCCGGCCGTGACTGACGTTTCACGTGAAACATTTTACCTTCGCCCTGCTCATTTTCCAATACAGAAGTCACGGAATATTACATCCAGCAGATCCTCCACATCGACCCGCCCGGTAATGCGACCCAGGGCCCGTGTGGCAAGCCGCAGGTCCTCTGCTGCCAATTCGGGCAGCGGTGTTTCCGAAGAGCGGCGCAGCGCGTCCAGGCACTCCACCAGCGCCTCGCGATGGCGCGCTCTGGTCAGGGCGGGTTGGCCGGCCAGGCCGATCCGATCGCGCACCACGGCCTCCAGGCCTTCCAGAAACGCGTCGATGCCCGCGCCCGTCTGCACCGAGATCGCAAAAACGGCCAAAGCCGAGCCATCGGTCGTGATGCTCGCCGGGCCCAAGTCGGCCTTGTTCAACACCAGTATCGTCGACCCATCAACCAGATCGGTGGAATCCCGGAATCCCGCCTCGTCCTGCCCATCGATCACCAATATCCTCAGATCCGCGACTTCCGCGCGGCGTCGGGCGCGGCGCACGCCCTCTTCTTCTATGCTGTCGGTGACCTCTCGAAGGCCGGCCGTGTCGGCCAGCACAACCGGGTAGCCGCCCAAATCCATTGCCACATCAATGACATCGCGTGTCGTGCCCGCGCGCTCCGATACTATGGCCGCGTCGCGTCGCGCCAAACGGTTGAGCAGGCTCGATTTGCCCGCATTGGGAGGGCCGACGATGGCGATGTCCAGGCCTTGCCTTAGCCGCTCGCCTCGGCGCGAATCATCAAGATGTCGAAAAACACTATCTACTAGCCACGAGACTTTGTGCTGCACTTCGTCGGCGATCTCATTCGGGAGCCCCTCGTCGGGGAAATCGATAAACGCCTCGTAATGCGCCATGGCGCCAACCAACGCGTCGCGCCAGCCGTCGTAAAGCCGGCCCAGCGCGCCGTCGGCCTGCCGTACCGCCTGGCGCCGCTGCGCCTCGGTTTCGGCGGCGATCACGTCGGCGATGCCCTCGGCCTCGGTCAGGTCCAGCTTGCCGGCCATGAAGGCCCGCCGGGTGAATTCCCCCGGTTGGGCCAGCCGCAGGCCGGGCCGCGCCCCCAGAACCCGCAGCATCGCGGCAATAACGGCCGGGCCACCATGGACATGAAGTTCCACCAGGTCCTCGCCGCTGTAGCTGTTGGGGCCGGGAAACCAGATCGCTATCCCGTCGTCCAGCACGACCCCGTCCCGCGGATCGATCAGCACCGCGCGTATCGCGGCGCGCGGCTGCGGCAGGTCCTTGATTCCGGCCAGGGCCCGCAGCACCGCCCCCGTTTCGGGGCCGGAAACCCGGAAAACGGCGATCCCCGCTGGCCCCGGGCCGCTGGATAGCGCGTAAATCGTATCAGTGATCATGCAACTCATTCTCCGCCGCTACCGCAATTGGTCTTCTTCGATATAGCCCGTGACACGCAACAATTTGACCATTATTTCTACTCGGGGCTTGCAGGGCGAGATTTTTGCGCCATTGTCGCTGCCGGACCCGGCAAAATAGAACGGCACCAGGGCAACAAACAATATCGTCCGCAGCGGCGGGCAAAGGGCGGAGCATAATATGACGGAAAACCTCCTGGCCGGAGAAACTAGCCCCTATTTGCATCAGCACCGGAACAATCCGGTGCACTGGCAGCCCTGGGGCGAGGCGGCGCTGGGGCGCGCGCGGACAGAAAACAAGCCGATCCTTCTCTCGGTCGGCTATGCGGCGTGCCATTGGTGTCACGTAATGGCCCATGAAAGCTTCGAAAACCAGGAAATTGCGGCGTTGATGAACGACCTGTTCGTCAACATCAAGGTCGACCGCGAGGAACGGCCGGATCTTGACGCCATTTACCAGGCCGCGCTGTCGATGCTGGGCGAACAGGGTGGTTGGCCGTTGACGATGTTCCTGACGCCCGACGCCAGTCCGTTTTGGGGTGGCACCTATTTTCCACCCGAGCCGCGTTTCGGCCGACCCGGTTTTCCGCAGGTTCTGCAAGGCATCGCCGCGACCTGGGCGAAGGACCATGATCGCGTGCTCCATAATGTCGAGGCGCTGCGCGGGGCGCTTGAAGACGCCTCCCGGCCGCGGTCCGGCGGCAATGTCGCGCCGGGCATGCTGAACCAGATTGCGGCGCGTATCGTCGCGGAAATCGACATGAAGTCCGGTGGCATGCGCGGCCAGCCCAAATTTCCGCAATCCTCGATGATGATACAGCTCTGGCGCGCCTGGCAGCGGCTCGGCGACGAAAAATACCGAGACGCGGTGACGATAACCCTGAAAAACATATGCCAGGGAGGTATTTACGACCATCTGGGGGGCGGGTTTGCGCGCTACTCCGTCGACGATCGCTGGCTGGCGCCGCATTTCGAGAAGATGCTGTACGACAACGCCCAGCTGCTGGAGCTTTTGACCATTGTGTGGCTGGAAACGCGAGAGCCGCTCTATGCCCATCGGATCGAGGAGACGATCGGCTGGGTCTTTCGGGAAATGACCGAGGCGGGCGGTGCTTTCGCCAGCTCGCTCGACGCCGACAGCGAGGGTGTGGAGGGTAAGTTTTACGTCTGGAGCAAGGCCGAGATCGACACCCTTCTCGGCGATGATTCGCGTTTATTTTCCGATATTTACGACGTTACTGATGGCGGGAACTGGGAAGGCGTCAATATCCTGAACCGCCTGGCATCGATGGCCTATGGAAACGAGGCGGACGAGGCCGCCCTCGCCCGCTGCCGCACGGCCCTGCTGGCGGCCCGGGAACCGAGAATACGGCCCGGCAAGGACGACAAGGTGCTGGCCGACTGGAACGGGCTGATGATCGGGGCGCTGGCCATGGCGGGCCAGGCGCTGGGCCGTCCCGACTGGATCGAGGCCGCCAAACGGGCCTACCGCTTCGTTGTCGACAACATGGTCGTCGATGGCCGCCTGCTTCATTCGTGGCGGGGCGGGCGAGTCGATCACCCGGCCACCCTGGACGACCACGCAAACATGGCCCGTGCCGCCCTGTTGCTGCTGGAAGCCGACGGCGACGAAACCTATCTGACACAGGCGGAGGACTGGGTCGCGCAAATCGTGGACCATTATGGCGATGACGGCGATGCTGGCGGGTTCTTCTTCGCCGCCGACGATACGCCCGACCTGATCGTCCGCAACAAGGTCGCCAACGACAGCCCGGCGCCCTCGGGAAACGGGGTGGTAGCCGAAGTTCTGGCGCGGTTGTGGCTGCTGACCGGCAAGGATGACTACCGGGCCGGGGCCGAGGCGGTGATCGCCGCCTTTTCCGGCGAGGTCGCGCGCAACTTCTTCCCCCTGTCGACGCTTCTGAACGCCGTCGATTTCCTGTTCGACCCGCTGCAGATCGTGCTCATCGCCGACCGTGGATCCCGGGACGCCGAAAAGCTGGCCAATATCGTCCTTTCCGCCGCGCCGACGAACCGTGTATTGCAGCGTTTTCAACCAGATAGCGAGCTCCCCGAAGGGCATCCCGCCCACGGCAAGACACAAAAGGACAACCAGGCGACAGCCTATGTTTGTCGCGGCCAGACCTGTTCATTGCCGATCACCGACCCCGACGCGCTGGTCGCAGCGTTACGGCAGGAGTAAGCCATGCCGGCCTGCCTGATGAATTCGCCCGTCGGCCCCCTGCTGCTGATCGAAGATGGCGGCTGGCTGGCCGAAATCCGTTTTGACGCCGGCGGCGAACCCGACCGCGACGAGACGCCGCTGCTGAAGCGCGCGCGATCACAGATCGAAGAGTATTTTGCCGGCCGCCGCCGGAAATTCGATCTGCCGCTCACGCCCGCGCGGACCGATTTTCAGCGGCGGGTGCGCCGGGCCATGGCTTCGATCCCCTGGGGCCAAACGCTCAGTTATGGCGAGATCGCCCATATCGCCGGCGGGGCGCCGCGGGCGGTCGGCCAGGCCTGCGGCGCCAATATGCTGCCCCTCGTCGTGCCCTGCCACCGGGTGCTTGCCGCAAACGGCATCGGCGGCTATTCCGGCGGCAGGGGGCTGGATACCAAGCGCTTCCTGCTGGCCATCGAAAAAGGCGGCGCGACGGGATGACATAGCGGAGGGTGGAGGATATTCTCCGCTCTCATCAACAACATACAATACCGGTCAGGGAGCAGAACAATGCCAGACATCACGATTAATGGCCGCGATGGCGACTTCTCCGCCTACCTTGCCACCCCGGCCGGCGGTTCGGGCCCCGGATTGCTGGTAATCCAGGAAATTTTCGGCGTGAATCAGTCGATGCGCCAGATGTGCGACGCATTCGCGGCCCAAGGCTATGTGGCGCTCTGCCCCGACACGTTCTGGCGCCAGGAGCCGGGCATCCAGATCACCGACAAGTCAGAAGAGGAGTGGCAGAAGGCGTTCCAGCTGTTCCAGGGCTTCGATGTCGACAAGGGTGTCGATGACCTCACTGATTCGCTCACGGCGCTACGCGGGCTGGAGGCCTGTAACGGCAGGGCCGGCACGGTCGGCTACTGCCTGGGCGGCAAGATGGCGTTCCTGATGGCAACCCGTTCCGACGCCGATTGCAACATCGGCTATTACGGCGTTGGGCTGGACGAGCTGGTGGGCGAGGCGGGCGGCATATCCGCACCGCTAATGCTGCATGTCGCCGAGCAGGACGAATACTGCCCGCCCGAAACGCAAGCGATATTGCGGGATTCGCTGGGATCCCACCAGCAAGTCGCCTTGCATTCCTACGCCGGCATGCCACATGCCTTCGCGCGGGCCGGCGGCATCCATTACGACGCCGGGGCGGCGACCCTGGCCAATGGCCGCACCTATGATTTCCTGAAACAGCATCTGGGTTGAGGCAACGTGAATGACACATGCAATAAGAATTCACGAAACCGGGGGGCCGGACGTTCTGAGCTGGGACGAGGTCGACATCGGCGATCCCGGTGACGGCGAGGTGCTGGTCCGTCAGACCGCGGTCGGCCTCAACTTTATCGACGTCTATCACCGCGAAGGCGTCTATCCGCTGGAGCTGCCGTCGGCGATCGGCATGGAGGCGGCCGGCGTGGTCGAGGCGGTCGGCGCCGGCGTGGGCGACCTGAAGCAGGGCGACCGCGTCGCCTACGGGACATCGAAACCTGGGTCTTATGCCGAGGCCCGCGTCATGCCGGCAGACAAACTGGTTCCGATACCTGATTTCGTCGACGACCAGCATGCCGCCGCGATGATGCTGCAGGGCATGACCGCGGAATATCTGCTCCGCCGGGTTTACCGCGTCGAGGCCGGCCAGACCGTCCTGTTCCACGCCGCGGCCGGCGGCGTCGGCCAGATCGCCTGCCAGTGGCTGAAACAGCTGGGCGCGACCGTAATCGGCACGGTCGGAAGCGAGGAAAAGGCCGAATTGGCGCGGGCCCATGGCTGCGACCACCCGATCATCTATACGAGGGAAGATTTTGTCGCGCGTACGCACGAAATTA
The DNA here is from genome assembly GCA_964195285.1 of Akkermansiaceae bacterium. Classification (GTDB taxonomy): domain Bacteria; phylum Pseudomonadota; class Alphaproteobacteria; order UBA8366; family JADFVY01; genus JADFVY01. Next base: position 299 of record CAXMQC010000408.1, on the reverse strand, counting down.
CCGACGGAAAGGGCGTACCCGTTGTGTACGATTCTGTTGGTAAAGACACGTTTTACAAGTCGTTGGATTGCCTCCAGCGCTACGGCAAAATGGTCCTGTTCGGCCAGGCTTCGGGTCCGGCCGATCCGCTCGACCCGAACATCCTTGCAGGCAAGGGCTCGCTCTTTCTGACCAGGCCCACGCTGCTGCATTATTGTATCGAACGCCAGGATCTTCTGAACAGTTCCGCCGCCCTGTTCGAGGCCGTCGGCAAGGGGCTTAAGGTAGACATAAACCAGACCTACGCGTTGCGGGATACC
>CAXMQC010000407.1:0-3828 GCA_964195285.1 Akkermansiaceae bacterium | reverse complement strand
GGGCGATTTCGGTCATCGGCGTTCTGATCTTCGGCGGCCTTACCGCCTACGACACGCAGAAAATTCGGCGGATGTATTCGGAGCCAGATGATGCCGAGACCGAGTCAAAAAAGTCGATCATGGGTGCATTGACGCTCTATCTCGACTTCATCAATCTGTTCCTGTTCATGCTGCGCCTGTTTGGCAACCGCAACTAGAGCCGGAAAACAAGTTTAAATGAAACCGCCCGGGTTCGCCCGGGCGGTTTTTCGTTGTGGCCCAGCGGGGAGTCCAAATAAAGTTCCCGATAGCCGCGATTGACGGGGCGGCGCGGTCAAATACAGCGCCCGCCATCCACTTCCAGACAGACGCCGGTCAGGAAGTCGGCCTCGTCCGAACACAAGAACAGCGCCGCGTTGGCGACGTCGCGCGGCTGGCTGAAACGGCCCAGCGGGACCGTGGAGCGGAACTGTTCACGGCGTTCCGGGGTGTCCTCGCCCATGAAGAGATGCAGCATTCCGGTTTCGCCGGCGACCGGGTTCAGTGCGCATACGCGGATGGCATCGGGCGCCAGCTCGATCGCCATTGATTTGGTCACGGTTATCACCGCGCCCTTCGACCCGTTGTACCAGACCAGGCCGGGGCGCGGCCTCACCCCCGCCGTCGAGGCGATATTGAGGATGACCCCGCCGCCCTGTTTGCGAAACAGCGGAACGGCATGGCGCGCGCCCAGATAGATCGATTTGACGTTGACCGCGAATATCCTGTCGAACTCCGCTTCCGTCACCTCCAGCATCGGGCCGTTGCGGTGGGTAAAGCCGGCATTGTTGACCAGGATATCCAGCCCACCGAAATGATCGACCGCGGCGCTGACGGCGGCCGCCATATCTTCGTCGCGGGCGACATCGGCATGTATGAAACGGGCCGCCGCGCCCAGCGATTCCGCCACCTTGGCACCGGCGTCGTCATTGATATCGGCGACGATGACGCGCGCGCCTTGTTCCACGAAGGTTTCGGCCATGCCTTCGCCGAATCCCGAGCCGGCGCCGGTAATCAGTGCGGTCTTGCCATCGAGCCGTCCCATGCGGACCTCCCTTATAAGCTGAATATAATCCTTGATCGCCACGCTGGTGCGCGGCAAACAACGCATTCTGAACATCGCGTTTATGTGAAATATTGGCGATCGATGCAATGTTATACAATAAGGGCTTGCAATACCTCCCATTGCCTCTGTTATCTTTAACGGCAGGTTTGAGATGGCTAGGCTTCGGGTGGTAGGGATAGAAGCAGGGTCGCCGCCTTTCTTATCGACCGGGCGGGCTCAGGCTTGGGGAAAGAAGAAACAGATTCATGAATAGCGGCACCATTTTGCTGGTCGAGGACACGCCATCGCTGGCGCGCCTGTATCACCAATATCTTGAAGCGGAGGATCTGGCGGTAACGGCCGTCGGGACAGGTAAGGAAGCGCTGTCGGAACTCGCGGCGCATCCACCGGGTGTGGTGCTGCTCGACCTCAGGCTGCCGGATATGGACGGGCTGGATATTCTGAAGGAAATCCAGTCGCGCAAACTGCCTTGCGAGGTGGTGGTCATCACTGCCCACGGGTCGATCAATGTGGCGGTCGAGGCGATGCGCGCGGGCGCCTATGATTTTCTGGTCAAGCCCTTCAACGCCGACCGGCTGCTTGTCACGGTTCGCAACGCCCAGAAACATCGCTCGCTTTCGGCGATTGTCGAGACCATAAAGGGCAGCGCCCGCAGGGAATATTTCGGCTTCATAGGTTCTTCGCTGGCAATGCAGGTGGTCTACCGCACCATCGATGCGGCGGCGGCATCGAAGGCAACCGTCTTCATTACCGGCGAATCGGGTTCGGGCAAGGAAATCGCCGCCGAGGCGATCCACCGTCAGAGCCCCCGCAGGGACGGCCCCTTTATCGCCATTAATTGCGGCGCCATTCCCCGCGATCTAATGGAGTCCGAGATATTCGGCCATGTGAAAGGCGCGTTTACCGGCGCCCATGCCGACCGCGAAGGCGCTGCTTCGCGGGCGTCCGGGGGCACATTGTTCCTCGACGAAATCTGTGAAATGGATCTGGCGCTGCAAACCAAGCTGCTGCGTTTTATCCAGACCGGGACTTTCCAGAAGGTCGGTGGTTCGATGACCGAGAAAGTGGACGAGCGGTTCGTATGCGCCACCAACCGCGACCCGCTGGCGGAAGTCGAAGCCGGAAAATTCCGCGAAGATCTTTATTACCGCCTGCATGTCGTGCCGATTCATCTGCCACCGCTGCACGAACGCAACGGCGACGTTATCGAAATCGCCGAACATTTTCTTAACGAGTACGCCGCCGAGGAAGGCCGGGCGTTCAAGAGTTTCGACGCGGAGGCTCTCAAGGTTTTCGCCGACTACAAATGGCCCGGCAATATCCGCCAGATGCAAAATGTCATACGCAATATCGTGGTGCTCAATGATGGCCCGGAAGTGACGATGGAAATGCTGCCGCCGCCACTGAATCGTCAAGGAAAGACAGTGCAGGATGGCCTGGCGCCGGCCGACGACAAGCCGCAAGAAGAGGGCGATGGCGTTTTCACGGCGCCGTTGGCGCTTTCGGCAAACGGGGATATCGTCCCGTTGTGGAAGGTCGAACGCGATGTGATAGAGCGGGCCATCGACGCTTGCGACGGGAACATCCCGAAGGCGGCGGCGAAGCTGGGCGTTTCCCCCTCCACCATTTACCGCAAGAAGCTGAACTGGGAGGTCGGGAAAGCCGAAGGTTGATCGACCGGGGTTTTGACGCCTCGCGACCTCATCCTTCGAGACGCCCCTTGTGGGGCTCCTCAGGATGAGGCACCAACGTTTGTGCCCTCATCCTGAGGAGGTTGCAAAGCAACCGTCTCGAAGGGTGAGGCCGCACCGCCGTCGTGCAATCCAGGCAGCGCAACGTTAACAGACTTATCTGCTATTCCCGGCGGTAGCCGCGCGCGGCGAACTCACGCCAGGTCTTCGATGTCAGCGCCGACAAATCGTCATGGGTGGACGCCAGCGCCGCTGCGTCGCCCTGCATCGCAGCGGCCTCCAGGGTTATGGAGAGTGCCTGCAGCGAGAGCGCGCCAAAGGTACCGGAACTGCTTTTCAATGAATGGGCGTCGGCGGCGATTTCTGCATGGTTTCCGGCTTTGATCGCATCGGCGATGCGAACCAGCCTCTCGTCGGTTTCCGCCATGAAGGCGGCGATCAGCTCGTTGACCAGGGCGGGACCGGCGTCGTTTCGCAACTGATTCAGGACGTCGCTGTTCACCAGACCGGATGACGCCTGGCCGTCCGGATCCCCGGAACACGCCCGCCCGGTCTCAGCCGGTATTTTCCTGGTTGCCGGCGGCCCGGCAAGTTGCCGCAAGATAGTTTCCAGCAGGTCGCGATCGATTGGCTTTCCAATATGCTCGTCCATTCCCGCGGCAAGGCAACGTTGGCGTTCTTCCGGGCCGGAATGCGCCGTCATGGCAATGACAGGAATGTCCCGCTGGGGTTCGGGCAGGTCCCGGATCGCCGCCGTCGCCTCGAACCCGTCCATCTCGGGCATCCAGATATCCATCAAGACCGCAGCATAGTCACCGTCCCGCACCGCCTCGACCGCCTGTTGACCGTCCGGGACGGCATCCGCCTCATAACCAATGTTGCGCAGTATTGTCACGGCCAGCATGCGGTTTGTCGAACTGTCGTCGACCAGCAGAAGCCGGCCGGCGGGTCCAACCGGCGCCGGGCGCGCTCTTCGCTTTACCACGGTTTCCGACGCCGCCGGGTGGTCCCATATCGCCACGCCTCGATATCCGGCGAACTCACCGTTGTCGT
>CAXMQC010000406.1:0-3774 GCA_964195285.1 Akkermansiaceae bacterium | reverse complement strand
TCCACGGTTTCGCCTTCACCCTCCAATCCCAACCCGCCGTCGGCCCGCCGGGTAATGGGTTGGCAGCCGAGATAGATGTCCGGGGCGGTGCGGCGATTCAAGCGGACTTCCGCCTCGCAGGCCGCATGGCGCTTCTCGGCGGTCGAGAAATCGAGAAAGGGAAACCAGATCGCGCGCTTCAGTTTCCAGCATTTGTCGCCGCCCAGGAAGATGATCGCCGCATGGGTGTCGACGCGTTCCCAGTCGCCGCCCTCCCGTTCGGCCAAGGCCTGCAGAAACGCGATCGCCGCACCCTGGTCTTGCGTGATGTCGCCCGGTTTCATCGCATCCCCCTATGGGCCGATCCGGCGGTCAGGAACGAAAGGCGTGCTCTTCGACGACCCCCGTGGGGTCCTGGTGGATCAATATTTCCGCGTCGGGGAACGTCCGGCGCAATTCCAACTCTACCTCATCGGAAACTTCATGCGCCTTGAGCAGGGTCAATTCCGCCCGCATCACCAGGTGGAACTGGATAAAGCTGGTCGGGCCGGAACGCCTGGTGCGCATATCGTGCAGGTCCTGCACCTCCGCATGGGTCAATGCAATCTCCCGAATCCGCTGCCTTTCCTCTTCCGGCAGTTCGTGATCCATCAACATATCCAGCGCCTCGCGCACGATCAGCCAGGCATTGTAGAGAATATAGAATGCGATGACAGTACCGAAGATCGGGTCGGCGTATAGCCAGCCGAACCAACTGCCCATCACCAATGCCGCGATCACCGCGATATTGACCAGGATATCGCCCTTGTAATGGAGCGAATCGGCGGCCACCGCGACCGACTTGGTGCGGCGCACGACCCAGATCTGAAAGGCGACCAGCGCCGCGGTCAGGACAATCGAGATCACCATCACCCAGATGCCGGTTTCCGGTGCGGCTATCGGTCGCGGGTTAATGAAACGCTCGCCCGCCTGGAACAGCAACAGCACCGACGAGCCCGCGATAAAGGCGGACTGAGCCATCGCCGCCAGCGCCTCCGCCTTGCCGTGGCCGAAGCGATGCTCCCGGTCGGCGGGGGTCAGCGCATGGCGAACGGCGACGAGACTGACGACCGAGGCCAGCGCGTCGAGCAGCGAATCGACCAGCGTCGACAGCATGGCGATCGATTCGGTGGCGATCCAGGCGCCGGTCTTGAGCGCAATCAGCAGGCAGGCCACCGAAACCGAGGCGTAGGTGGCCAGCCGCATCAACCGGCCAATTCTTTCGGCCGCCATCGAATTTGGCGCCGCGGGCAGTTCGTCGTTGGTCATGGGAACAGCCGTTCGGTCCTCCAGCCGGCGCCCTCGCGAATAAAAACCAGCCTTTCATGCAGCCGGAAACGACCGTCGCGCCAGAATTCCATGCGTTCCGGCGCAACTCTGAAACCGGACCAATGAGGCGGGCGCTCGATGTTGCCGAGGCCGAGTTTGGCGGTAAATTCCGCCACCCGTTTTTCTAACACGAACATGCCTTCCATCGGGCGCGACTGATCGCTGGCCCAGGCGCCGATCCGGCTGCCGCGCGGGCGGCTGGCGAAATAGTCGTCGGCCTCTTCGTCACTGACCGGCGATACCGGCCCCTCCACGCGCACCTGCCGGCGCAGGCTTTTCCAGTGGAACAGCAGGGCGGCATGGGGGTTTTCGGACAGATCACACCCCTTGCGGCTTTCCAGGTTGGTGTAGAACACGAAGCCCGATTCATCGAAATCTTTCAACAGCACCATGCGCGCCGAAGGCCGCCCCCGAGAATCGGCGGTGGCCAGCGTCAATGCGTTGGGATCGTTGGGCTCCGATTCCCTGGCTTCTTCGAACCAGCTGTTGAAGCGCAGAAAAGGGTCGGCTTCTTGTTTTTCAGTCATCTCTCATTCATATAACACATGGCATTTAATGCAGATCAATCAACTTGCCGGGTTTCCGTCGTAGGATTTTAGTGACGAGGGCCGGCAGTGATGTGATCTGTCATCCGGGACAGGTGGCAACAAATAGAAAGGACATGTCATGTTGGTCAAGAAAATCATCGTTGTCGCCGTCGCGGGGGCGATATTGGCGGGCTGCGCCGGGATGGGCGAAAAGGAGACGGCGGGAACGGTCATCGGCGCCGGCACCGGGGCCGTCGTCGGCGCCCAGGTTGGCGGTGGCACCGGCCAGGTCGTGGCCGTCGCCGTCGGCACCTTGCTGGGTGCGTTGCTGGGCGGCGAGGTCGGCCGCACGATGGACCATGCCGACCAGCTCGCCGCGGAACGCGCCTACGAGCAGGCCCAGAGTGCGCCGATCGGACAGCCGATCACCTGGAACAATCCCGACAACGGCCATGCCGGGGCGGTGACCCCGGTCCGCGAGGGAACCAATGACCAGACCGGCGAATATTGCCGCGAATTCCAGCAGACCGTGACGATCGGCGGCCGCCCGGAAAACGCCTACGGCGTCGCCTGCCAGCAGCCCGACGGGGCCTGGCGCATCGTGCAGTAGACAGAATTTTTACCAATCGGCATATAAATTGGCCGCGAATCTAGAGGTGTGACAGCGGGCGATGATGGATCCCTATGAGTTGCTGGGCGTGGCGCGCGACGCCAGCCCGGCCGACATCAAGAAGGCCTATCGGGCGCTGGCCAAGAAGCTGCACCCGGACGTGAATCCTGGCGACGAGGCGGTCGAACAGCGCTTCAAGGAGGTCACGGCCGCCTATGATCTGCTGTCGGACGAGGAACGCCGCCAACAGTTCGATTCCGGCATGATCGATGCCGACGGTACGGCGCAGAACCCGTTCCACCGTCATTACCGCCAGGGTTCCGCCGGTGGCTTCGATTTCGGCGGCGGCGGCATCGATATCAACGACCTCTTTTCCGACCTGTTCGGGCGTGGTGGACAAGGCCAGCCCGGGCGTCGGCAGGCCCGCAAGCCGAAGGGCCAGGACCTCACCTATAGCATCACCGTCCCGTTCCTCGATGCCATGCGCGGCGGGCGCCAGCGCGTGTCGCTGCACAGCGGCAAGACACTGGATGTGAACCTGCCGCCGGGCGCCGAGGAAGGCCAGCGCCTGCGCATGAAGGGCCAGGGCATGGCGGGTCCGGCCGGCGGCATTGCCGGCGATGCCTTCGTCGAAGTCCAGGTCGAGGCCCACCCCTTCATGCGGCGCGAAGGCCTGGATATCCATCTCGACCTGCCGGTCTCGCTGCATGAGGCGGTGCTGGGCGGCAAGGTCAAGGTGCCGACTATCGATGGGGCGGTGAACGCGACGATCCCGCCCGGCTCCAGCGGCGGCACGGTCCTGCGCCTAAAGAACCGTGGCGTAATGGCGCCCAAGGGCGGCCGCCGCGGCGACCAGTTCGTCAAACTGCGCATCGTGCTGCCCGAAGAGGGCGGCGAGGAATTGGCGGAATTCCTGAAGAGTTGGGAGCCCGAGGACTACGACCCCCGGAAGAAGCTGAAGCTGGACTAGTCAGCGCCCCGTCAGCCAGGCCAGGCCGAGGATCGCGAGCAGGCGGTTCTTGTAGTCGCGGGGTTCGCCGTCTTCGTCCTCGTTGGCGTCATCGTCGGGTTCGTGACCGGTCGCCAGGCGAATGATCGCCGCGTCGGCTTCGGTGGCCAGCAGGGATTCCAAAGACATGTCCATCGCCGTCTGGCCGGCCACCTCGGCGCCGCGCAGGGCCTCGGCCAGTTTGGCGCCCCAGGCCGTATTTGCGATCTGGCCGGCCGCGGTAGCGGTGGACAGGCCGAGATCGCGATGCAGGTCGGCCAGGGTCGCCCGGTCCAGGTCAC
>CAXMQC010000405.1:0-3533 GCA_964195285.1 Akkermansiaceae bacterium | reverse complement strand
TTGTCGGCCGCCTGTTTGGCCAGGCGGAGGGCCCGCAGCTCCGCCGTGTGTTCCGCTTCCGCCTGCCGCGCTTTTTCCCTATCCGTCAGGGCCTGCTTGTCCTTCTTCTGGATTGCGGCAAACTTTTCCTCGGCCGTCGATTTTACTGACTTCCGCATTTCGTTAATCCTGTGTTTTAGTTCACGGCATCCCGGGCGGAATTTTTCGTCCCGGAGCGCAGGCGGGACTGTTCGCAGGCTGGCGCGCAAGGTCGGCGGCGCCACGGCGCATCGCGCCGTTTGTCTTATTGTTCGTCGTTTTTATTGTTGCCGAAGGGATGACCGCGGGATCGGCCGGCCCACTTCCTTCGGTCCGCCAGGCATCGTTGCGGGCCGTGTCGTCGACGGTACGTGGTGGCCGCCCACAGCGGGAGTTGAGGGCGGCGCCTCGCGTGGTTATTCGATGATGGACAGGTTCTCGGCGGAAGATTTGCCTTTCTGTCCGGGCTGAAGCTCATAGGAGACCTTCTGCCCTTCTTCAAGTGAACCCAATCCGGCGCGCTCGACGGCCGAAATATGGACGAAAGCGTCGTTCGAGCCGTCTTCCGGCTGGATGAATCCGAAACCCTTGGCCGCGTTGAACCATTTTACAGTACCAGTAGCCATAGTCATTTCCTCTAACAGGAGTATTGATTCCGCGCATCACACCATGTGACCGCGCGGGCGGTTTAACGCTCACATTGTCAGGAGAAAACTAAGCTAATCGGCGTACCGATTGTTCAGGTAACACAAAACAAATGCGATGCATATATAAGTTCTAAGGCAATATCCCGGAGAATTCAATGACCCGCGTGGCCCGACGGAGAAACCCGAAAATATGAACGCATCAGAACGAGGGTTGAAGCACGTCTGCCCGGAATGTGCGACCAAGTATTATGACCTGCAAAAGGAGGTCGTCGCCTGTCCGAGATGCGGCGCCAAGCCGCCTGCGGCGAAAGTGCCGAAGGCGGCGCAACCTGTCAGAAAAACTGGCCGCCTGATTTTCGGGCGATATCCGAAACAGGATTCCGGTGCAGCCGGTTCGTGACCTCCAGAACCCTGCACTCCTGGTGATAAGCTGCTGCCAGCGCGACGCCCCAGGCAGTCTCGCGTCCGGCAGCCTTTGGCCGCTTCTGGCTACAAGCAGCCCTGAACTGCCATGCTGAAAAGAGTCCGCTTTGTGGCACATACCGGACGTAGCTGAAGGTCGTGCCGGGTGCCTGCTTGTGACCCGAAGCTGGCATTTTCCGTTCTTTATTTTTTGTGGGCTTTATTGCCTGTACTCGCGCCTTTCGTTACTCATGGTTCATGATTGATGTCCGTAACTGGCTTCTTGAAAACGGCTTCGAACGCTTTGCCGAATTGTTCGAGGAAAACGAAATCGACGGCGAGGTGCTGTTCGAGCTGACCGACGGCGACCTCAAGGATCTCGGCCTGGCGCTGGGGCCGCGCAAGAAATTGCTCAAGGCCCTCGCCGACAACAAGGCCGGCGGCGGCCTTCAATCCACCGCGACCCCCGAGTCACGTTCCGCCCGGACACAAGCGGGACCATCGCCCGTGGCGCAAGATGCCGAGCGGCGGCATCTGACGGTCATGTTTGTCGATATGGTGGGTTCGACCGCGCTGGCGGGCAGGATCGACCCCGAAGACATGCGCGACGTGATCCTCGGCTTCCAAAATGCCGTTGCCAGGGTGGTAACGCGGTTCGAGGGCCAGGTTGCCAAATTCATGGGCGACGGCGTGCTGTGCTATTTCGGCTGGCCGAAGGCGCATGAAGACGATGCGGAACGGGCCGTGCGGGCGGGGCTGGCAATTGTACGGGCGCTCATGAAGTTGCAGACACCGGATGGCGAGGTTCTGACGGCGCGGGTCGGGGTGGCGACCGGACTGGTCGTGGTCGGCGACCTTATCGGCGAAGGCGCCGCGCAGGAAGAAGCCGTCGTCGGTGAAACGCCGAATCTGGCCGCACGGTTGCAGGCGCTTGCCGAACCGGATCAGGTAATTGTCGCCGACGCGACGCAAAATCTTCTCGGCGGCATGTTCGATCTGATCAATTTGGGCGAACATGAACTTAGGGGGATCTCCGGCAAGACTTCCGCCTATGTCGTAACAGCCGGGCGGGCCGTCGAGAGCCGCTTCGAGGCCCGCGTATCCGGGTCGGTGTCGGCGATGGTGGGACGCGATCACGAACTGGCCTTGATGCTGGAACGCTGGAAACTGGCCAAGGCGGGCGAGGGTCAACTCTTGCTCCTCACCGGCGAGGCGGGGATCGGCAAATCGCGGATCACACGGGCGATGTTCGACGCGGTCGCCGGTGAGCCGCATATTCGGCTCAGCTATCAATGCTCGCCCTACCACACGGAATCGAGCCTCTATCCGGCGATCCAGCAGCTGAACTTTGCCGCCGGCATCAAGCCCGACGACAGCAATGATGAAAAGCTCGACAAGCTGGACGCGCTACTGGTGGACGGCAACAAGGCATTAATCGCGAGCCTGTTGGGTCTGGAAACCGAACAACGCTACGGCTCCCTCAACCTGACACCGCAGCAACAACGTGTGCGAACGCTACAAGAGCTGGTCGGCCAGCTGGTTGCATTGGCCCAGGACAAGCCGGTTCTTTTCGTCCTCGAAGATGCGCACTGGATCGACGCGTCGACGCTTGAATTTATGGATCTCTGCCTCGAACGGATCGCAACGGAGAGGGTGCTGATGCAAATTACCGCCAGGCCGACCTTCGAGCACGGCTTTGGCGGCCACCCCATCGTCACCAAGCTTGCGCTAAACCGGCTCGGACAGGAACAAGTCGTCGCCGTCGTTGGCAAGATTACCGGCGGCAAAACATTGCCGGACGAGTTGTTGAACGAAATAGCGGCCAAGACCGACGGCGTGCCGCTGTTCATCGAAGAATTGACGAAAACCGTTCTGGAATCGGGCAAACTGAGGGAAACCGGCACGGCTCTCGAACTTACCGGCCCGCTGAGCCGTCTGGCTATCCCGGCAACCTTACACGATTCCCTCATGGCGCGGCTGGATCGGCTGCAACCTGTCAAGGAAGTGGCCCAATTCGCCGCCTGTATAGGCCGTCACTTCGACTATTCCTTGATCGAAAGAATTTCGCCGCTGGACGGTGCGTTGTTGCAAGACGCCCTCGCACAACTGATCGCCGCCGAGCTGATCTTCAGCCGCGGCGTGGTGCCCGAGGCCAGCTATATTTTTAAGCACGCGCTGGTTCGCGACGCCGCGTACGAAAGCCTGCTAAAAACGCGTCGCCAGGCCATTCATGCGAAACTGGTCGATGCCCTGGAGGCCGACGGCAAGGCGCCGCCTGAACTGATTGCGCACCACGCGACAGAAGCCGGCCTGAAGGAAAAGGCGATCGATTTTTGGAAGCGCGCCGGCACCGCGAACATGGCGCTGCCGGCTTACGAGGAGGCGGCCAATCAACTGAATTTTGCCCTGGATTTGATCGCCCAGTTGGACGATCGCGAGGCCTGGCGTGAACGTGAACTGGAAATA
>CAXMQC010000404.1:0-5934 GCA_964195285.1 Akkermansiaceae bacterium | reverse complement strand
TTTACCTACAGCAAGATCAAACAGCCCAACCGCAATCCGCTGCTGTACAAGAATATTGGGGCGGACGGCTTGAAGACGGGCCATACGGAGGATACCGGTTACGGTCTGACGGCTTCCGCCATTCGCGACAGCCGACGGGTCATTGTGGTGGCCCATGGCATGACTTCCACGCGCGAACGCAGCGAACAATCCGAGAGACTTATTTCCTGGGCGTTCCGCGAATGGGGCCAGTATGCCCTGTTTGAGTCCGGCGAAACGGTGGCGCAAATCCCGGTCTGGCTGGGCACCAGCGAAACCGTGCCGGTGGTAGTGCGCGACAAGCTGTTGGTTTCCGTACCGCGCAAGGCGCGCAAAGGCATGACGGTAAAGCTGGTTCACAAGGAAGCGGTGCCCAGTCCGATCGCCAAGGGCGACGAGATCGCCAAACTGGTGGTGTCGGCAAAAGGCATGGAGAATATCGAGGTGCCTGTTTATGCGGGCGCGGATGTGGAGCGAGGTGGCTTTTTCGGCAATTTCGGGGCCGCGATCTCCTTTCTCCTGCGCAGCATGATCAGCTAATATCGATGCTCGTTGGCACAACAGGCCAGGGGCAATGACCGGGGATCATCCGGGACGTTTCATAACGCTGGAAGGCGGCGAGGGCGGCGGCAAATCTACCCAGGCCCGCCGCCTCGCCGCCGTGCTCGAGCCCGCGGTCGATGAGGTTTTGCTCACGCGCGAGCCCGGCGGCTCCACCGGGGCGGAACAGATCCGCGGATTGCTGGTCGACGGAGAGGTCCATCGCTGGGACGCGGTTACCGAGACCTGCCTGCATTTCGCGGCAAGGCGCGACCATCTGGCCAACCTGGTGCTGCCGGCGCTGGCCCGCGCTGCATGGGTCATTTCAGACCGGTTCGCCGATTCCACCATTGCCTATCAGGGGTATGGCCACGGCGTGGACCGGCAGGCCATCGCCGACCTATACAGGATCTGCGTCGGATCGCTGCAACCCGACTTGACACTGATCCTGGATTTGCCGGTCGAAGCGGGGCTGGCGCGCGCTGCCGGGCGTGGCGGCGGAGAAGATCGCTACGAGCGCATGGACATCGCCTTCCACAAGCGATTGCGCCAGGGTTTTCTCGATATCGCTGCGCAGGATCCGGCGCGTTGTGTTGTTATTGACGCCGAGCGAGGCGAGGACGAGGTCCATGGGCAAATTATCGCTGCCGTTCGCGAACGCTTGACGTTACCATCGGCGACATGACCGCGCTGGACGAAAAGTACAACCCGCGCAGGACCACAGAGCTTGCCGGCCATCAGGCCGCCGAAAGGATTTTCCTGGAGTCCTGGAATTCGGGTCGCATGCCGCATGCCTGGCTGCTCGCGGGACCGCGCGGTATCGGCAAGGCGACACTGGCGTTCAGGATTGCCCGGTTTGTCTTGAGCCAACAGGCTGGGCAGGGTGGGGGCCTGTTCGGCGACTCGCCGCCGTCGGCCGACGGTCTTGCGACCGACCCCGCCCACCTGGTAGCCGCGCAGGTCAATGCGGGCGGGCATCCGGACATGCTGACGATCGAGCGCTCGATTAATCCCAACACCCGAAAACTGCGAACCGAGATTGTCGTCGACGACGTAAAACGTCTGTCGTCGTTCCTGTCGCTCACCACGTCGGCCGGGGACTGGCGGGTGGTCATTGTCGATGCCGCCGACGAAATGAACCGCAATGCGGCGAACGCGCTGCTGAAGGGGTTGGAAGAACCGCCGGCCAGTACGCTGTTCCTATTGGTCGGCCATGCCCCCGGCCGGCTGTTGCCAACCATCCGTTCGCGCTGCCGCATGTTGACCCTGCCGCCATTGACGCAAGGCGCTGTCGTCGACTTGCTGGGGCAATATGCACCGGACTTGTCGCCGCCAGACGCCCAGGCCCTCGCGCGCCTCGCCCAAGGCAGCATCGGCGAGGCGCTGGCCTTGGCCGAAGCCGGCGGGCTGGATCTGTACCGTGAAATGGTCGGGCTGTTCGCGCAACTCGACAGGCTGGATCTCAAGGCCGTTCATGGGCTGGGAGGCAAGATGGGCCGGGCGGGCGCTGAAGATTCCTTCCAAACACTGGCCCGGCTGGTCGACCGGTGGCTGGCTGCCATGCTGGTCGGGCAAGCACGTGGCGCCATGATCCGAGAGGTCGTCGCCGGCGAAGCAGCGACGGTGCAGCGGTTGTGGGCGCGAGGCGGCCTTGCGAACTGGCTCGAGGTATGGGAAAAGGTGGCCCGCCTGTTTTCCCAGGCCGATCGCGCCAATCTCGACCGCAAGCAGGTCGTGATCAGCGCTTTTCTTATGCTTGAAGCGGCCGCGCGCGGCGGATATTTGACCTGCAGCGATTAACCGGAGAGCCGTAATGGCGGGTGACAAGACCTATTACATCACGACGCCGATCTATTACGTGAACGATGCGCCCCATATCGGCCACGCCTATACGACGTTGGCCTGCGATGTGTTGGCTCGGTTCAAGCGGTTGGATGGGTATGACGTCCATTTCCTGACCGGTACCGACGAACATGGACAGAAGGTCGAAAAGGCTGCCGTTGACGCCGGCGTGGACCCGCAGGCCTTCACCGACAAGGTATCGGTGAATTTTCGCGAATTGGCGGCCGCCATGGGCTTCAGCAACGACGATTTCATCCGCACGACCGAGGAGCGGCATGTGCGCGCCACCCAGGCGATATGGAATGCACTGGCCGATAACGGGCATATCTATTTGGGCAGCTATGCGGGCTGGTACGCGGTGCGCGACGAGGCCTTCTATACGGACTCCGAGCTTGAAAAACAGCCAGACGGGACCAGGACGGCCAAGGCATCCGGCGCCACCGTGGAATGGGTCGAGGAGCCGAGCTATTTCTTCGATCTATCCAAATGGCAGGACAGGCTGCTTGAATTCTATGAGCAAAACCCGGATTTCATTTTGCCGGAAACCCGGCGCAACGAGGTGATCAGCTTCGTGAAATCCGGCCTGAAGGACCTGTCGGTCTCGCGCACTACCTTCAAATGGGGTATTCCGGTGCCGGGCGACGACGATCATATCATGTATGTCTGGCTCGACGCGCTGACCAACTACATCACCGCCGCGGGATACCCCGACGCCGATTCAACCATGTATCGGCGGTACTGGCCCGCCGATTTGCATATGGTCGGCAAGGACATATTGCGGTTTCATGCGGTCTATTGGCCGGCCTTCCTGATGGGAGCGGGACTTGAGCCGCCAAAACGGGTATTCGCCCATGGCTGGTGGACCAACGAGGGCCAGAAGATTTCCAAGTCGCTGGGCAATGTCATCGAGCCGCATGCGCTGATCGAGCAATACGGCCTTGATCCCGTGCGCTATTTCCTGATGCGGGAGGTGCCATTCGGCAACGACGGCGATTTTTCGCACCGCGCTATGGTTGGCCGGTTGAACGGCGACCTGGCCAACGATCTGGGCAACCTCTGCCAGCGCGTGCTTTCGATGATCGCCAAGAATTGCGGTGGCATGGTGCCGGACCCGGCCGACCGCGGCGAGGAAAGCGATGATGCATTGCTGGACCAGGCGGCGGCCACGCTCGGCCGTGTCCGCGGCGAACTCGACAACCAGACCTTCCATAATGCTTTGATTGCGGTCTGGGAGGTCGTCGGCGAAGCGAACCGTTATGTCGATGCCCAAGCGCCCTGGACGCTGCGTAAGACCGATCCCGACCGCATGCAGGCAGTACTCTACACGCTGGCCGAGACGATCCGGCGCATCGCGATCATCGTGCAGCCTTTCATGCCGGATGCGGCCTCGGCGATCCTCGATCAGTTGGCGGTCGACGCGGACCAGCGGGTGCTGGCAAAGCTGGGCAACAAGGAACTGAATCCGGGAACACCGCTGCCCAAGCCTCAACCGGTCTTCCCACGCTATGTCGAGGAAGGGGAGGGGTAGGGCGCCATGTTTCTGGTGGACAGCCATTGCCATCTCGATTTCCGCGACTTCGAAGGCGAACTGGACGACGTCGTGGGACGCGCGCGTGACGCCGGTATCGGCACCATGGTGACGATCTGCACCCATCTCAGCCGTTTCGACAGGGTCCGGGCCATCGCCGAGCGCTATGATAACATTTGGTGTTCCGCCGGCGTCCATCCACATGAAGCCGACGGCGAAGGCGACGCCGCGACGGTCGAGGCCCTGGTGGCGCTGGCCGCTGATCCGCTGGTGGTGGGGATTGGCGAGACCGGGCTGGATTATTATTACGAGCACAGCTCGCGCGAACGCCAGCAGGCCAGCTTTCGCAACCATATTGCCGCCGCGCGTGAGACCGGACTGCCGCTGATAGTCCATACCCGCGACGCCGACGAAGATACCGCTGAAATCCTTGCCGAGGAGTACCGCGCCGGCCCCTTTACGGGCCTCATTCATTGTTTCAGTACCTCTTCCTATATGGCTGAAAAAGCATTGGAATTAGGATTTTATATCTCACTTTCCGGAATCATTACCTTCAAAGCTGCCGAGGCGCTTCGCGAGACGGTCAAGGCCCTGCCGATGGACCGGCTGCTGATCGAAACCGATGCGCCGTACCTCGCGCCCGTGCCGAAACGCGGCAAGCGCAACGAGCCGTCCTTCGTCGCCCATACCGGGGCCATGCTGGCTGAACTGAAACAGGTCGGCATGGATGAGCTGGCGCGTACCACAACCGACAATTTCTTCCAATTATTTTCAAAAGCGGAACGGCCTGAATGAGCGACTTGAAAGTGACGGTCCTGGGCAGCGGCGCATCCGGCGGTGTACCGTTGATCGGCAATAACTGGGGCGTCTGCGACCCCAGCGAACCGAGGAACCAGCGGCGGCGCTGCTCGATCTTGATCCAATCCGCCGAAACCACGCTGCTCGTCGATGCTTCGCCGGACTGCCGCGCCCAGTTACTCGACGCGGGGGTTGATCGGCTGGATGCGGTGATTTTCACCCACACCCACGCCGACCATATTCACGGTATCGATGATCTGCGCTGGGTCAATGTCGCCATGGAGGCCGTCATTCCTGCCTATGGCAGTGAACTCACCCTGGAGCAGATCAATACCCGATTCGGCTATGTTTTCGCGCCGCTTGACGACAAAAGATCTCAAACCGAATTCTATAAACCCTGCCTGGATCCCATACCGGTTCATGATGCGGTTCGGATCGGTGACCTGGATATTCGTTTTTTTACCCAGGACCACGGATTCAGCAACACGCTCGGCCTGCGGATCGGCAATTTCGGCTATTCGGTCGATGTTGTGAAACTGGACGAAACGGCCTTCAGTGTCCTGGACGGCATAAAACATTGGATGGTTGCCTGTCTGGGCCCCAAACCGCATCCCACGCACGCACATGTGGACAAGGTGATCGAGTGGGTCCAGAGAGTGCGACCCGACCAGGTGTGGCTATCCCATATGAGCCACCTGCTGGATTACAAGGAGCTGGAAAATATGCTGCCCGACGGAATTAACGCGGCTTATGATAATTTGACCCTTAATATCAGTAATTAAAATAGAACCAGGCATTTTGATTTTGAATTTATCTGGGCCTGGTCCTGATATTTATTTTCCATAATATAGATTATGCGATTTATTGATCGGATGGCACGCACTTGGACGTACTTGGATTACCGCCACTTTGCCCTCACTCATTCACATGAAAAAACCGCACCCGATAAACCCGGATGCGGTCTCAGATCTTCATTGGAGGCAATATCCGGATCAGTCGGTCGGAATATGGGCGATCTCACCGTGATGCGGTGTCGGCCGGTATTGGACCGCGGAAAAATCAATATCGGGAAAAACAGTCCGAACCGCCTCGACATCGGTGCGGCCCATTCCCTCGGTGCCGGTTTCCCATACATTGACGCGCGCTGCATCGACACCAAGCATCTGGGCAAGTTGGTCCGGCGACAACCCGGCGCCTTCGCGCGCGTC
>CAXMQC010000403.1:0-5914 GCA_964195285.1 Akkermansiaceae bacterium | reverse complement strand
ATTCGCGCTGGTCGAGGGTGGCATCATCATCTCGAAGGTCGTGAAGGATAAAGAGGCACTGCCGAATCAGATTTTAGCCTACCGCGACTTCATCCGCACTATCTTCGTAGAGCCCTGATCCCCATGACGAGCTTCTTGCTTGCCCCAGTCGAGCCCTATAAAAAATGCGCGGGGTTGCGTAGCCCCTCTGCAATGGTGAGGATTATCCGGGAATGAAGACCTACAAAATCGCCGCCGTGCCGGGCGACGGGATCGGGACCGAGGTCACCGCAGCCGGCGTGGAAGTACTCCATGCGCTGGCCGAACGCGAGGGCGGCTTTGCCTTCACGGTGGAAACGTTTCCATGGGGCGCCGACTACTATCTGGAACACGGGCAGATGATGCCCGACGACGGGCGCGATCTTCTGAAGCCCTTCGACGCGATTTATTTCGGCTCGGCCGGCGATCCGCGGATCCCGGACCACATCACGCTGTGGCAGTTGCGCCTCAACATCTGCCAGGGCTTCGACCAGTACGCCAATGTGCGGCCGACCCGGGTGTTGCCGGGCGTCGAATGCCCGCTGGCCGGCGTCGGGCCGGGCGATTTCGACTGGGTCATCGTGCGCGAAAACTCCGAGGGCGAATATGCCGGCGTCGGCGGCCGCGCCCATCAGGGGCACGCCGAGGAGGTCGGCATCGACGTGTCGGTCTTCACCCGCAACGGGGTCGAGCGCATTCAGCGATTCGCGCTTGAACTGGCCCGCTCGCGCCCGCGCAAGCTGTTGACCCTGGTCACCAAGTCGAACGCCCAGCGCCACGGCATGGTGATGTGGGACGCGGTGTTCGAGGAGGTGAAGCAGGAGTATCCGGATGTCATCACCGACAAGATGCTGGTCGATGCCATGACCACGCGCATGGTGCTGAACCCGAAGAGTCTGGACACCATCGTCGCCACCAATCTGCATGCCGATGTGCTGTCCGACCTCGCCGCCGCGCTGTCCGGCAGCCTCGGCATTGCGCCGACTGCGAACCTGCGGCCCGAGGGCGATTTCCCCTCGATGTTCGAGCCGATCCACGGCTCCGCCTTCGACATCATGGGCCAGGGCATCGCCAACCCGATCGGCGCCTTCTGGAGCGCCTCGATGATGCTCGACCATCTCGGCGAACAGCCCGCCGCCGCCCGCCTGATGGCCGCCATCGAGCGCGTAACGGCCGCCGGCGATACCATGCCGCGCGATCTCGGTGGCACGGCCACCACGCGCCAGGTCACCGATGCCGTGATAGAGGCGATCCGTGCGGCCAACGACTGAGGGCGCCGGCATCGTTATCCGTCACGAAACGCCCGCCGACATCCCCGCCATCCGCGCGGTGAACGAGGCCGCCTTCGAAACAGGGGCGGAGGCGGCGCTGGTCGATGCCCTGCAGGAAAACGGCAAGATCACCCTGTCGCTGGTCGCCGACGTCGCGGGCGAGGTCGTCGGCCATATCCTGTTCAGCGACATCGAAATGGAACCCGGCGGCACCGAGCCGCGAATGCTCGGCCTGGCGCCGATGGCGGTGCTGCCCGACCGGCAGGGCAGGGGCATCGGCAGCGCCCTGGTTCGCCGCGGGCTCGAGGATTGCCGCGAACTCGGATACCGTGGCGTCGTTGTGCTTGGTCATCCGGCCTTCTACCCGCGCTTCGGCTTCGGCCCGGCCAGCCGCCACGGCATCGCATGCTTTTACGAGGCCCCCGACGAGGACTTCATGGCGCTGGGCGACTGGGGCCTGCCGAAGGGGCGTGCGCTGTATCAGCCGGAATTCGCGAGCGTGTGAGCGGTTCCTACCGCGTCAGGACCAGCATGACGATGCCGGCGGCGACCAGCAGGATGCCCAGCAACTCCTTGCGGTTGGTTTTTTCCCGAAAGAAGAAGATCGAGGCGATGAAGGTGAAGATCAGCTCGATCTGGCCGATCGCGCGCACATAGGATGCGTTCTCCAGGGTGAAGGCGGTGAACCAGCCAATCGAGGCCAGCACGCCCGCGATGCCCACCGCCAGCGCCCAGCGCCACTCCACGATCACGGCCTTCAGCGTGGTGGATTCCTTCCAGGCCAGATACAGGCCCATGACGATGGTCTGGAACACCACCGCGTTGGCCAGTGTGTAGGCCGCCGCCATCACGAACCCGTCGTAGTCCAGCGACAGCGCCGCGCCGCGGAAGAACACCACCGAGGCGCCCAGAAAGGCGCCGCTGGCCAGCCCGATCAGTGTCGATTTTTCGCCCAGGCTGGTAACCAGGGTCGCCATCGACACGTTGGTTTGCGCCGCCGACAGCACCACCACGCCCAGCGCCGCCAGCGCGATCGCCGCGCCGCTGGCCCAGGTCAGCGTATCGCCCAGCAACACGAAGCCGAGGATTGCGATCTGGACCACTTCGGTCTTGGAAAATGTCGTGCCGGCCGCGAAATTGCGGAACGAGAACAGCCACAGCAACAGGAAGGTGAAGAGGATCTGCGACAGCCCGCCCAGCGCGACATAGACCAGGAAAGCCGCGTTGGGCGTTGGGAACGGCGCGCCGCCGACGACGTGAACGCCCAGCATGTAGGCGACCGCGAACGGGGCGGCATAAAGAAACCGCACATAAGTAGCCCCCAGAGTCGTCAGCCGCCCCTTCAGATGCTTCTGCAGCGCCGAGCGCGCGTTTTGCATGAAGGCCGCGAAGACCGTGATCGGAATCCAGAGTTCCATCAACGGGCCGCCGCGCCCGTCAACTTTCCAGGCCCAGTCGCTGATGCCAGGCCGCGATCGATTCCTCGGGATACTCGTCGAATGTGTTGTCGGCGGGCTCGGTCTGAACGGGCGTCCATGACGCCTTCGAACCCAGCATGATGTGGGTGATCTCCGGCGCCGGCTGCAACACCGTGTCGATGGCCGACACGAAAGGATGCAAAAGGTCCGGCCAGTTCGGGTCCCAGGCCCACAGGCCACTGCCGCAGTTACGGCAGAAGCGGCGTTCGCCGGGGCTCTCCTCGCCGTTCGCCAATTTGGCCCGATATACGGAAATATGCTCCTCACCCTCGACCTTGAGGCTCTGGGCGTCGCCGGAGATATTGACGACGTAGCCGCCGCCGCCCTGGGTTTTGCGGCAGATCGTGCAGTAGCACCGCATGTAGGGATATGGATGCGGCGATTCCAGTTCGAACCGCACCGCGCCGCAATGGCAGGATCCGTTGAGATGCATGGCGGGGTTTCCTCCGGTTGTCAGGTTTACTGGAACATGCGAACAATATGCTACGAAAGTCCATGGGGGTAGTCGTTATGCGGACCATCAGTATCGATGAGGCGGGCCGAAATCTTGGCGATACAATTGCACGTGTCGCAGGCGACAGGCAACCGCTGGGGATAGGCGAAAACGGCAGCGCCGACGTGGTATTGGTACCGGCCGCCGAACTCGACCGTCTGCAAAAAATCGAGGCGGATTCGGCCGGCGTGTCGCATGCCGCATCCCCGACCCAAACCATGTTCGATCTGGTAGGACGCGTGGCCAGTCTGGGTTATTGGGAATGGGACGAAGTCAACGATTGCGGCGTCATTTGTTCCGAAGAGTTGGGCCGTCTATACGGCATGACCGTCAACGAATATCTGAAGATTATGGACTGCACGCAGGCGTGGCTCGACAGGATCCACCCGGAAGATCGCGCGCGCGTCGAGTTGGCCGTGAACGAAAGCAGGGCCCGCAACAGCGGCTATAATCTGGAATTTCGTTTCCAGCGCGGCGACGGCACGGAACTGCATGTAAACGCAATTTCCGAGCCCTTGCTCGATGACGATGGCCGCATGATCTGGTCGACCGGGTTTGTCCACGACATAACCGGCAAGAAACGAGCCGAGCGCGAGCTGAAGGAGAGCGAGGCGATGTTGCGCTCGATATATGCGCAGATACCCGGCGCGGTATACCGGCGCACCATGCATATCGATGGCACCGTCAATTATTCATTTATTTCGGCCGGCATGCAGGGGCTGGTGGGGTACGGCGCCGAACAATTGATCGCCGATCCGCAACTATATCTCGATCATGTACACCCGCGTGACCGCGCCGCGCGCAACAGGGCGATCCGCCGCTCGGCCGAAACGCTCGAGCGTTATGACGCGGAGTACCGGTTTGTCCTGCCCGACGGAGAAATTATATGGATCAGGGCCGTTGCCGACCCCGAACGGCTAGACAACGGCGACATCATTTGGACCGGCATGAGTCTGGATGTGACGGACCGCAAGCGCCTGGAGATCGAGCTGCGGCGTTCTCGTGACAAGCTTGAAGCGAGGGTTCGGGAACGCACCACTTCACTGGAATCCGCAAACCAGGCCTTTGAGGCGGAAGTGGCCGAGCGTCGCGAAACGGAAGCGGCCCTACGCAGCAGCGAGGCATTGTTCCAACGCTTTATCGATAATGTTCCAGCCGCGATTTTTTTGAAGGACTTGGATGGCGGTTATCAGCTGGCGAACAGGCAGTATGGCGAGCGCTACGCCGCCGATCCCTATTCGGTCGTTGGCAAGACCGCCTACGACCTGCACTCCCCGGCGATGGTCGAAGCCTATCACGCCCACGATCGAGTAGTCCTGGAAAGCGGCGAGGCCGAAGAACGCAGGTTCCGGGTTCCCTTCGCGGACGGGTCCGAACACTCGATTCTGGTCAATAAATTTCCGCTGGTGGACGCAGATGGCCGGATTTCTGGAATCGGCTGCATCAGCGTCGACGTTACGGAAAGCGAGAAGGCCGAGGCCGCGCTTCACGAAAGCGAGGAACAGCTTCGCCTGGTGACGGACAATCTGCCAATCCTGATCGGACTCGTCGATAACGACGAGCGGGTTGTCTGGTGCAACAACGTTCTCGGCGAGTGGATTCAGCGGCCGCGGGAAGAAATCATCGGACGGCGCCTTGATGAGTTCAATCCCCCGGCCCATTACAAGGCCATCGAACCGGGGATTCGCAAAGTGTTGTCGGGCAGGCGAACCGAGATAGAAATGACGATCGACTACGCGGACGGCGTCACCCGCCATGTCAGCAGAATCTACTTGCCGAAATTCGGGTCCGGCGGCCAGGTCACCGGATTTTACTTCTTCATCCATGATATCAGCGAGCGGAAAAAAGCCGAGCGGGCGCTGCGCGAATACAGTGACCGGCTGAAATTGATCACCGACAATCTTCCGGTGCTGATCGCTTATATGGACGCGGACGAACACTATAAATTCGTCAACCGCCGGTGCTGCGAATGGTATGACCGGGAGCCGGAAGAGTTTCTCGACCGGCAGGTCGCGGAAATCCACGGGGATAATTACCGCAAGCTTGTCGGTCGCCTACGGCGCGTAAAGAAGGGCCAGGCGGTCGAATTCGAGGACCGTTTGGCTTATCCCGATGGCGTGACACGCGATGTCCGCGCAATCTATCTGCCGCACAAGGCGGCGGACGGGTCGGTCGTCGGAATATTCGCGTTGATCGAGGATGTCACCGCCTTCCGGCAGGCCGAGGAACAGGCTCGACAGTCGCAGAAAATGGAAGCCGTCGGCCAGCTCACCGGCGGGGTGGCGCATGATTTCAACAACCTGCTGGCGGTCATTATCGGCAACGCGGAAATCCTCGTGGAGGATCTCGGCGACAGCGATCCCTCGCCCAAGGCAATCTTGCGTGCGGCCCGGCATGGCACTGAACTGACCCAGCGTCTGCTTGCCTTCTCGCGCCGCCAGCCCCTGGATCCGCAAATGGTCACCCTCGGCAAGCTTGTCGACGACATGTCCGGCATGCTTGGGCGGATATTGGGTGAATCAATCGATATCGCGGTCGTCAGGGACAAGGAGTTATGGCCGGCCATGGCCGATGCGGGCCAGGTCGAAAACGCGCTTTTGAATCTGGCGATCAATGCTCGCGACGCCATGCCGGGCGGCGGCCGGCTGACCATC
>CAXMQC010000402.1:0-4351 GCA_964195285.1 Akkermansiaceae bacterium | reverse complement strand
CCTTCGACCCGGTTGCTTTCGCATATGTACAGGCTGACGGCCGGAAAACTTCCCCTGATCGGCGTTGGCGGCATTTCCAGCGGCCGCGACGCATTCGAAAAAATTCTCGCCGGAGCCTCATTATTTCAAATATATACAGCTTTTGTTTACCAAGGGCCGCTATTGATAAATCGGGTCAAAGGCGAACTAACGGCTTTATTGAGGGAAAATGGTTTCGACAAAGTGGAATCGGCGGTCGGCGCAGGCCTTCCGTAGCATGCGCAGGATACTTGCCTTGAGACTCGCCCACGCGTACCCTTGTCGGGGCGCGGGATCGTGTCGGCTGGATAGGGGTGCGACGAGCGTATAACCATGGGTACAAATCAAATCATTACCGTCGGAATTGTGGTCATCGGGATTATGGCGATGGTCGGGCTCAGCGCGTTGGCCAGCGATCCTTTTATAGGCATCGCAACCGGTCTGATGCTGACCATCGGCGCGCTGCTGTTCCAGGAAATTGCCGTACGGCGCGACGGCTTCAACAAGGTCGCGCGGGGCGTAATCGGCCTGCGCGAAACCGTCGACCGGTCGGAAGGCACTGTCACCCGCATGAAAGCCGAATTCGACAAGACGTCCAACGACGCCCGCAACGCGCGCACCGCGATGACGCAAATTCAGTCGTTGCAAACGGCCAATGACGAGCAGATCAAGGCACTGACCGAACAAATCAACCAGGGCGGTGGTGAAGGTGGCGCTGCGGCCACCGGGCAGATGCAGGATGCCATGGAGCAGCTTCACACCCGCCAGCAGCAGACCGACGAGGATATCGGCATCATCCAGGATGCCGGCAATCAGTTGCACACCGAAGTTCAGAACACCGAGCAGCAACTGGCCGGATTGCAGCAGCAAATGCAACAGCTTCAATCTCATACACAAGACAGCATTCAGCAAATTCACACGACGATAAACGCGATGTTGGCCGCAGGCGGCGGAGCCGTGGTGGCCGCGCCGCCCCCACCACCACCGCTGGAGGCCCCATCGACCGCGCAACCCGCGCCGGCCACCGAAGCCGAACCAGTGCCGGCCACCGAAGCCAAAGCCGAACCCGCCGAACAGCCGGTCCCGCAAGTCGAACCGGCGGCCGCAACCGGCGCGCCGTCGCCGTCGGACAGCGCTTTTCCCGGCTCGGTGTACCAGGCGCTGGAGGACCAGCTCGGCGGCCTCGGCGATAGCCCGGCCGACACCGGCCTGCGCGCCGTCGCCGAGGGGCTGATCGGCAATGCGGTCGATCTCTATGTCGAACCCGTCGTCACCTTGCCGGAGCGCAAACCAACCTACTACGAATGTTATGGCGGTGTGCGCGGGGCCGACGGCGAGGCACTGACGATCGACCAGGATCTCGACATGTCCGGCCGCGAAGGATTTATGGGCGTGATCGAATGCGCCCTGATGCTCCGATGCCTGGAACGCGTCGAGACACTCGACCTTTCGGGGATCGAGGGTGGAAAATGCTTTTACAACGTTCCGGGTGAGATTCTGGGCGACCGGACTTTCTTCGGCAACGTTCTCGGCCATCTGCAAAACCGGCCGGAACTTGCCAACAAGCTGGTGATGGAATTCACCCAGTCGGCGTTGATGGAGTATGGCGAACAGGCGGTCGAGGATCTGGTGCGGTTGCAGGAAAGCGGCTGCGGTTTCTCGATCGACGAGATCACCGATCTCGCCATCGATTTCGAATCGCTGGTCGGCTTCGGCTTCCGGTTCGCCAAGGTCGGATCGAAATTCATCCGGGTCGAGGCCAATTCGGCGGACGATCCGGAAGCCGTGCGTACGCTGGCCAAAACGCTGAAGGACATGGAAATCGACCTTATTGTCGAGACCGTCGAAACCGACCTCAGCCTCGTGGAACTGATCGCCTTCGACATCTCTTACGGACAGGGACCGCTCTTCGGCCAACCCAGCGTCGCCCAGGGGTGAACCAACCCACTCGCTTCACATGAGCGTAAAATTCATCGACGGCGTGGCCCGACTGGCGCACGCCTATGACGGCTTTGTCCTCGACCTGTGGGGTGTCCTTTACGATGGCGGCCGGGTTTTCGACCACGCGCTGGACGTGCTGGCGCAACTCAAGGCGATCGACAAGCAGCTGGTGATCCTGTCCAACGGCCCGCGCCGCGCTGCGGCGGTCGAGGAACGCATCGCCAGGGCCGATATTCCGCGCGACCATTACGACGCCGTCATGTCGTCGGGCGAGGAAGCCTGGCTCTGCCTGAAGGGCGAGATCGACGATCCCTGGTACCGCGAAATCGGCCGGCGCGTGTTCTACATCGGGCCCGATAGCGACCGGGCGATGCTGGACGGGCTGGGCCTGACCGAGGCCGACAGCGCCGCCGAGGCCGATTTCATCTTCGATATCGGCCCGTTCGCCCCAACCGATACGATTTCCGATTACGACGACATGCTGGCGGCCGCCGCGGCGCGCCATGTGCCGATGGTCTGCGCCAACCCCGACCTGGTGGTCCACCGCCTGGGCAAGGTGGAAATCTGCGCTGGCGGAATCGCCGAACGCTATGAGGAGCTGGGCGGCCCCGTGCGCTGGCACGGCAAGCCGCATCCCTCGATATACGAGACCGGCATTCGGCTGATGGGCGATATCGAAAAATCCCGCGTGCTGGCGGTCGGCGATTCCTTTCGCACCGATATCCGGGGCGCCAATGCCGCCGGGATCGATTCGCTGTTCGTCATCGACGGTATCCACCGCGAGGACCTGCTGGACCGCGATGGCAACCCCGACGAGGCCCGCTTGGGCGACGCGGTTGCCCGCGCCGGCGCCGTGCCTACATATGCGATGCGGCGTTTCGATTGGTAATCTGAATGAAATCAATAAAGGGCCTCGGCGAGATCGCCGACGGCTACGACCTGTTCCTGATCGACCAGTGGGGTGTCATCCATAACGGCGAGACCCCATACCCCGGCGCGATAGAGGCGCTGGTGAAGCTGCGGGCGCTGGGCCGGCCCATCGTGATCCTGTCGAACTCGGCGCGCCGCACCCATGTTGGCATCGAGAAGATGGATTCCATGGGCATCGACCGCGGCCTTTACGACCACCTGGTGACGTCGGGCGAACAGACCTGGCAGGCGCTGCGCCACCGCAGCGAACCGTTTCATGCCGGGCTCGGCCGGCGCTGCCTGCTGTTCAGCTGGGGCGCCGACCGGGGATTGACCGGCGGCGGCATCGATCTGGACATTGTCGAGGACGTGGCCGAGGCCGATTTCATCCTGATGGCCGGCACCAACCGCGAGCCGCTGGACTATTGGGAACCGATATTGCAAGCAGCGCTGGCCCGCGAAATCCCGATGATCTGTGCCAATCCAGACCTGGTCAGCGTCACCCCGGAGGGCGACCTCGCCATCTGCCCCGGCCAGGTGGCGCGGCGCTACGAGGCGATCGGCGGCACCGTGCACTGGCACGGCAAACCCGACCGCGCCATCTACCAGGCCTGTTTCGCGCTCTATCCGACGGCAAGGCGCATCGTCGGCATCGGCGACTCGCTGCATCACGACATCGCCGGCGCCGCCGCCGTCGGCATCGACTCCCTGTTCATCGCCGCCGGCGTTCACGCCCAGGCCCTCGGCATCGACTGGGGCGAGACGCCGGACCCGGCCCGCCTGGACGCCCTCTATGCCGAGATCGGCCAGCGCCCAGACTACATGGCCCCGGTGTTCCGCTGGTAGCTTTCACGGCTTGTTGATCCCGGCCCGCCGGCCCTTCGGGTTAGGCTGTGCATGACGCAACTGGGCCGAGGGAGGGCTTGCCATGCGAAAAGGATTCACCCGCGAACTGACGATCATGCTGGCCTGTATGCTGCTGATGCTGGCGGCGACGGGACAGGCCGCCCGGGCCGAGAACGCGACGCCCTATCCGGGCACGGTGATCGCCAAAACGGCGCATTCCTACAAGGACCTGGTCGGCCGCCTGGACGCCGCGGTCAAGGCCAACAAGATGGGGCTGGTGACGCGGGCCAGCGCGACCCTGGGCGCGGCCAGCCTCGGCAAGACCATCCCCGGCAATATGGTGATCGGCGTCTACCGCCCCGATTTCGCGGTCCGCATGCTCGAGGCAAGCGTGGCGGCCGGCATCGAGGCCCCCTTGCGCTTCTACATCACCGAAAACGCCGACAACACCGCGACCCTGACTTACCGCAAGCCCAGCGCCGTCTTCGCGCCCTACGAAGTCCCCGCGCTCGACGAGATGGCCAGGGAACTGGACGAAATCTTCGCCAGGATCGCCGCCACCGCGACCGGCGTGTGACCACAGAGACACAGAGAGGGCGGAGAGTCCGGTGATACCCCTCGCGAACGGCGCGGCGTC
>CAXMQC010000401.1:0-4028 GCA_964195285.1 Akkermansiaceae bacterium | reverse complement strand
CTTCGCCGGTTATAGAATGCGGTCCGGTTCGCATCGACACCCGCGCCAGCCGTGTGACCGTCGACGGCAATCCAGTCAAGTTGACGGGGCAGGAATACCGGTTGCTGGCCTATATGGCGCATAATCTGGGCAAGGTTATGTCCCGTACCGAGCTGACCGAACATTTATACGATCAGGATTTCGATCTCGATTCCAACACCATCGAGGTCTTTGTCGGCCGACTGCGCCGCAAACTGGGCGCCGATGTCATAGAAACCGTTCGCGGGCTGGGCTACCGGATGGCGGAGGCGGAAAATGACTAGTGGTGTAAATCATGCGGCGGAAACATGATCACATGGCCGCCAACCAGCTGATTCGCCCCACCAGAAGCCGTTCGCTCGCCTTCCGGCTGATTTCCGGCGCCGCATTATGGATCGTCGCCGCCCTGGCCGTCGGCGGTATCATAATTTCAACCCTGTTTCGCGATTCGGTGGAACGCAATTTCGACGCGCGGCTTTCCGTCCATGTCGACTCGCTGATCGCGGTCACGACCGCCGACGTGTCCAGCCGCCTGGTGATCTCCAGGACGCTGCCGGAACCCCGATTCGACATTCCCTATTCAGGCTGGTACTGGCAGGTCTCGGACCCAAGGGGAACGCCGCAAGTCAGATCCCGGTCGCTGTGGGACAAGGCCCTGGTGATGCCGCCACCGGCCGAAGTCGGGGTGATGCAGACCGAGGAGATCAAGGGACCGGACGGGGCGCGGCTGCGGGTCCGTTTCATCGATGTGACGCTACCCGATCTCCCCGTTCAGTCGCCGCCCGTCCGGTTCGCGGTCGCCGCGCGGGTCTCCGAGCTGGAGGCCGAATTGCGCCCGTTCAATCTGGCTCTTGTCTGGTCGCTGGGCGCCCTTGGGCTGGGGCTGGCGATCGCCGTCGCCATACAGGTGCGGGTCGGGCTTCAGCCACTGCGCCGCATCCGCGTGGCGCTGAACGACATTCGTAAGGGGCGCGTCGAACATCTTGAGGGCGAATGGCCCACCGAAGTGCGGCCATTGGTAAACGAGCTTGACGCGCTGCTGGACCATAACGCCGATGTTCTGGACCGTGCGCGAACGCATGTCGGAAATCTTGCCCACGCCCTGAAAACCCCACTGGCAGTGCTGACCAACGAGGTGTCGCGCAAGGGCGGGCCGCGCACCGATGCGATCGATCGACAAGTCGACGCCATGCATCGCTGGATCGATCATTACCTGACCCGGGCGCGCGCCGCGGCGACGGGCACGGTCCTGGGTGCCCGCACGGCGGTGCCGCCGGTGCTCGACGATTTGCGGCGCACCCTGTTGCGAATTCACGCCGACAAGGCGTTATCGATCAATGTCGCGGGCGGGGTCGGGACGGCGGCCTTCAGGGGCGAGCAACAGGACCTGGAGGAAATGCTGGGAAACCTGATGGACAACGGCTGCAAATGGGCCGCCAGCACCGTCACGTTGTCGGTCGCGACCGAAGCCGACCAATTGACGATTACCATCGATGACGATGGGCCGGGGCTTACGCCGGAACAGCGTGAGCTGGCGCTGGGGCGCGGGAAAAGACTGGACGAATCGGCCCCGGGCAGCGGCCTGGGCCTGGCAATCGTCTCGGATATCGCGGCGCTGTATGGGGGTGAATTGAAATTATTGGAATCGCCGGCCGGCGGGCTTCGGGCAGCCCTCCTGCTGCCGGCCGCCGCCGGTTGATTGATCGGCATGAAAAAGGGCCCGTCAGAAGCCAACGCCGAAGCCGGCGGCACGCCATGGCCAAACTATGGAATTGTCGAACCGTCCGGACGAACCGGTCGGGCTTGATAATGCCCGCCCGATTCCCCAAATATGGGACAAGCTCAAACAGTGGAGCGCCGGATTCGGGCTCCTTTGGACAGCTGCTCGCTCATTGTGCCTTTTGGAGGAGATAGCTGGGAAATGACAAGATTATCCCTGTTCAACAACCCGCTTTTGCTGGGCTTCGACCATTTCGAACGCACCCTGGACCGCGTTTCGAAGATGCCTGCCGAGGGCTATCCGCCCTATAACATCGAGCAGATCGATGAACAGCGGTTGCGCATTACGCTGGCCGTCGCCGGTTTTTCGGAAGACGATCTGTCGATTCAGCTGGAAGGCAATCAGCTGGTCGTGCGCGGCAAGCAAAACGACGATGACGGTGACAATCGGGTTTTCGTGCATCGCGGCATCGCCACGCGGCAGTTCCAGCGCAGTTTCGTGCTCGCCGACGGTATTGAGGTCGAGGGGGCTGAGCTGGATGGTGGCCTGCTGAAAATCGAATTGCGCCGCCCGCCGGCGGAAGAGAACATCCGATCGATCGAAATCCACCGCAGCGCCCAACCGGGGCGGAAACTGGAAACCGGGACGAGATAACAACCTGATATCATCAGGCAAGGAGAGGGAAATGCTCGACACCGCAGGACTGAAAACATTGACGCAGCATGATTTAGCCATGCTGGGCTTCGGCGAGGTGGCCTATGTCCGCCCCGTCACAGTACAGGGTGAGGAAGTTTTCGCCATCATGGGCGCTGACGGCCGCCAGATCGGTCTGGCCGGAGATCGCGACAGCGCCGACATGGCGGCCTTTGACAAAGACCTTGTGGTCGTCGCAACGCATTGATGTCCCTTGTTTATTCGTAAAAAAGCCGGGCGGTGACAATCGCCCGGCTTTTAATTTGTTGCGCCCTTGACCCTTGCCGGATCAGGCCGCGTGGCTGGCGGCGGGTTCGGTCAGAAGCGAATAGAGCGCCTCCGGTTCGTCCGAGCCGCGAAGCTTTTCACAGATCGTGCGGTCGCGCAGCAAACGCGATACCCGTGCCAGCGCCTTCAGATGATCGGCGCCCGCGCCCTCGGGGGCCAGCAGCAGGAAGATCAAATCGACCGGCTGGTCATCGACGGCTTCGAAGTCGATGGGTTTTTCCAGCCTGGCAAACAGGCCGCAAAGCTTTTTCAGTTCCGGCAATTTGCCGTGGGGGATTGCGATACCGTTGCCGACACCGGTGGTGCCCAGCCTTTCACGCTCCAGCAGGACGTCGAATATCACACGTTCTTGCAGACCCGTAATCTGCGTCGCGCGTTTAGCCAACTCCTGTAGTGCCTGTTTCTTCGAGGTCGCCGGAAGTTTGGCGACGACGCCTTCGGTATCGAGAAGTTCTGCGATTTCCATTACCGCGGCCCTCGCTCGCTGCATAGGGTAAAACTGACGCTGTCGCGCCACAAGAATTTGGGACCTATCAGTTGATTTCTTCATCCCCGCGCTGGTTACCGCGCGGATCTACCCAACCAATGTGCCCGTCTCCACGATGATATACCATATTCAGGCCGCCATGGGCACGGTTCCTGAACAACATTGCCGGAAGATTCGCGAGATCCATGCGCATGACCGCCTCGCCGACCGACAGCGCCTCGATCCCGGTCTCCATCTCCGCGATCACCATCGGTTCGTCTTTTTCCTCGGCCTCGCCGTCGGAATTCTCACCGGCCAGGACATATTGCTGGGCCGGCAGGATATCCGAATGGTCGGGACGTTGGCTGTGGTGATCGCGCAATCGCCGTTTGTAGCGCCGCAGGCGCTTGGACAAATGTTCGGCGGCTTCGTCGAAAGCGCTGTAGGCGTCACCCGTTGCGCCGTGACTCTGCACAAGTATGCGCTTGCCGACATGAACCACCATGTCGACACGGAAGGTGGATCCCTGTTTGGTAAGGGTTACCTGCGCGTCCTGCGCGCTCCCAAAATATTTGCCAACGACGGCGGGGAGGTTTTCCTCGACATGGCCGCGCCACGCCTCGCCAACGTCAAGCTGCTTACCTTTGACGGAAATTTGCATGTTTCAGCTATTCTAGATGTCCAAAGGTCGCATTGCAATCGGGCTAATTCAATTGCCCCAAGGGCGACGGGCGCGCACCATAATGGCGCTGCGATACAGAGTCAATAGCCGTTCCGGGCGATGCGGATATCCTAAATAACCAATTGATAAATAACATTATTTTATATTTTTTGTGCCTTTAT
>CAXMQC010000400.1:0-1801 GCA_964195285.1 Akkermansiaceae bacterium | reverse complement strand
CGCGAAACTCTGCATCGCCATGGCCAGGACATTCTTTTTGCGGACCATGCCGCCATAGAACAGCGCCAGACCCGGAATCGTCATCATCAGGACGATGACGGTGGCGGTCAGCATCCAGGCGGTGTCTCCCCTGTCCAGCCCTTCTTGCGCCAGGGCCGGTCCGGCCGCCAGCAACGTCGGTGCGCCAAACAATCCGGCCAGGCCGGCTTTTTTCATTAAGATTTTCATTTTCATTTTCTCCTTAAAGCGCGTCCGCGCCGGTCTCGCCGGTGCGAATTCGAACTGTGTGGGCAACCTCCAGGACGAAGATCTTGCCGTCGCCGATTTTGCCGGTGCTGGCGGAAGACTGGATCGCCTCTACGACCGGTTCGACCAAGCCATCGTCGACCGCCACCTCGATCTTCACCTTGGGCAGGAAACTCACGGCGTATTCAGCGCCGCGATAGATTTCGGTTTGGCCCTTTTGGCGGCCGAACCCCTTGACTTCGCTGACCGTCAGGCCTTGAACGCCGATCTCGGTCAGGGCGTCGCGTACGCCGTCCAGCTTGAATGGCTTTATGATCGCCATCACGAGTTTCATTTTGGAACTCTCCCATTTGCCGTTGTTGCAGCCGATCCCTTTCGGGTCGGTTCTCGCCGCCCGATGCGACGCATGACGCCTTCTCTACTTCAACAACCGTGCCAAACCGGCGGCAATTTAAAAAGAGACATATTATCAACGCAATAGAACCCTGTTACTAACGTTTGCGGATTCACACCAGACCATGGAGCGCCCATTTTTTGTGCGTTTATTTTTTTATGCTTAATTTTTACGCAAATGATGGAGCGCAACAATTTTTACTGGACCCGCGGCCCAGGGGAGGCGATTGTTCCGATATGGCAAGTCCCGGAAAAAGCAGCGGAAAACAGGCCAAACGCACGATTGAGACGGAAGTTCTCGTTATCGGCGGCGGCATGGCCGGCATGACGTTGGGCAATGCGCTCGCCGGCGCGGGCGTTGCCACCACCGTGATCGACAGCAGCCCGCAGGATGCGTTGCTGGATGTAAATTACGACGGCCGCGCCTCGGCCATCGCTTGGGGATCGGCGCAGGTTTTCAAGGGGATCGGGCTGTGGCCGTTTCTGGAACCGGCGGCCGGGCCGATCCGGGATATCCGCGTTGCCGACGGCACGGTAGAGCGCGGACCATCGATGCTGTTTCTGCATTACGACCATGCGGATATCGGCGACGAGCCGTTCGGCTACATGATCGAGAACCGCGCCACGCGCCGCGGCCTGTTCGAACAGGCGAAGGGTCTGGACGGGTTAGCGCTGCTGGCGCCGGCCCGGGCGGCGGTGCTCGACCGCTCGGCAGGCGGCGTCGAGGCCGAGCTCGAGGATGGAACCCACATTCGCGCGCGCCTTGCGGTGGGCGCGGAAGGCCGTCAATCGCCGACCCGCGTATCGGCCGGGATTACAGTGACGCAGCTCGAATACAACCAGACCGCCATCGTCTGCACGGTCGCCCATGAATGCGAACATGACGGCGTGGCGGTGGAATATTTCCTGCCCTCGGGGCCATTTGCGATGCTGCCGATGACACAGCGGCGCATGAACATCGTGTGGACCGAGCGCACCGC
Organism: Akkermansiaceae bacterium; assembly: GCA_964195285.1. Taxonomy (GTDB): domain Bacteria; phylum Pseudomonadota; class Alphaproteobacteria; order UBA8366; family JADFVY01; genus JADFVY01. The sequence continues at coordinate 182 of CAXMQC010000400.1, read as the reverse complement.
GTTGACGCCCGGCTTCATGGCGCTGGACGACGCCGCATTCCTGGCGGAATTGAGACTCCGGTTCGGTGACTGGCTGGGCGATATCGAACTGACCGGCCCGCGATTCGCCTATCCGCTGAGCCTGCAGCATGCCGCGCGCTATACCGACCGCCGGCTGGCCTTGATCGGCGACGCGGCGCACA
>CAXMQC010000399.1:0-2308 GCA_964195285.1 Akkermansiaceae bacterium | reverse complement strand
GAGGCTGTCGATACTGAGCGCGTCCCGCAGGCTGGTTTCGGGGGCCAGCTGGCCAACCTCGCGATTGACGACGCTGGCAATCAGGTTCCTCAGATCGCTGTTGGTTGGCGTGACGGTCATCGTTCGTGCTCCTTTCCAGGGTCCGGTTGCGCATAGTCGGCCCAGCCACCCCAGGCGGCGATGCAAAGCGCCAGCGTGACCGCGAAGGCCGGCGGCGCGGTCAGGTATTTAACGGGTTCGAAGAAGGCGGCGGCGATCAACGCGGCGGGCAGTGTCACGTTACCGAAATTCATGCAGCCCAGGGCGCCGCGAATCGCCTTCGGGCCAAGCGGCAGCGCGGGGACCTGGCGGGCCAGGATCAGGTTCAGGAAAGCCAGCCCGAAAAACGCGATATGACCGAGCCGCAAAAGTCGGCGCGAGACGTCGCCGTAATCGCCGATGGCGTCGGGCACCGGCGCCGGGCCGCCAAACGACCAGAGCCCGATCAGCATGCCGCTGAGCGCGCCCAGCGCTAGGCTGGTCAGCGCGATCGAACGGTTCAGCGCGGTTAGCCGGCGGACTGTCAAGCCGTCGCCGCCCGGGGTATCGAGATCATTGCAAAGCGTATCCATGCCCGGCATTGAATCGGGCATCGCGAGAAATGCGAAGCGGTATGGATTTCCGCGCGCGCGACGGTCGCCGGGGACCGATCGCCGATATCAGGGGTCAGTTACGCGCCATTCCCCCGTCCGGTGCGCCGTGCGCGGCGATAAAGGACTCGAAGGCGCTGTTCAGCGCGTGTTCGTCGGCGATATCGTCGAGATTTTCCAGCAGTACGGTCAATAGATAATTATTGCCAAGACCGTAATCCGCGTTCAGCGCCCGCAGCCGTGCGTAGGCTGTTTCGGTCAGCGCACAATTGAACCGTTTGGGCAGCGGCAGTCGTTTCTTATTCACTCACCGATCCCCTCTGCTGTTCCATCGTGACGCCCGGCGACCGCCACGAGGCCGGGAAAACCATCAGTCCCACGGCAGCCGGTCAGGAGCGCCGGCATCGGCCTCGCCATCGGCGTAGCTGTCCCACTCGGCGGGCAGCGGGAACCATCGCAGCTTCTCGAAATCCACCGAGAATTCCGGCGTTTCAAATTTTTGACCGCGCGCGTTTTCGGCCGCCCATTCGAACACGCCGACGGCCTCTTGCAGATAGCGCGGCAACACATCTTCGGGTTCGGTCACGCGCCGTGACCGGTATTCCATGGCGCCGGTGGCGTAGGATATATCGTCCAGCCTAAGCGGCGGCACGGGCACCGATTCGCCGGCGTACCATTTGCCGCTATGCGGATCGAAGTTATAGCCGGGCAGCAGCTTCCAGCCATGCGTCGCCACCATATCGATCGCCTTGACGATATAGTCGAAGGCTTCTTCGGATATGAAATAGTTGAAGTTGATACGGAACCAGCCGGGCTTGATGCATTCGTTGCCCTTGGCGACTTCGCGCTCGAAGGCGGCTGACTTTTCCGGGCCAATGCGGAACAGGCTGTGGCCGTAGGGTCCGGCGCAGGAACAGCCGCCACGCGACTGGATACCGAACAGATCGTTCAACACCGCGACGACGAAATTCCAGTGCAGGAATCCGGGGCCGTGACGAACCGCCATCGAGATGATCGACAGCCGTTCCAGGTCCGGATTGCCAAGCACCCAAAGGTTCGGATTATCGGACCAGTAATCCAGGGCGCGGCGCAGGAATCCGGTTTCGCGGGCCTGGATATTGTGGGCGCCGACCTCATCCTTGAGCTGGAACACAAGCCCGGCGCGGATCGATTCGATGATCGCCGGCGTGCCGCCTTCCTCGCGGAGTTCGGGATCGTCGAGATAGACGTGATCGTCGGGCGTGACGAAGGCCACCGTTCCGCCGCCGGGCACGGCGGGCACCGAGTTCCTGAATAAATGCCGCTTGGCCACCAGCACGCCGGGCGTGCCCGGCCCGCCGACGAACTTGTGGGGCGAGATGAAGATCGCGTCGAAATAGGCCAGCTTGCCGTCCTCGCCCTCGCCACCGCGGTTCATCTCGATCTGAAGATAGGGCGCGGCGGCGGCGTAATCCCAAAAGGACAAAGCGCCATGCCGGTGCAGCAAGACCGAGATCGCATGGCAGTCGGAGACGATGCCGGTGACATTGGAGGCAGCCGAAAAACTGCCTATCTTCAATGATCGGCCGGCGTGATGTTCCAACTCATTTTCGAGGTGGGCGATGTCGATACGGCCGTTGTCGTCTTCGCGGATCGTGACGACATCGGCAATGGTCTCACGCCACGACACCTCATTGGAA
>CAXMQC010000398.1:0-2190 GCA_964195285.1 Akkermansiaceae bacterium | reverse complement strand
CGTCGGACAGATGCTGATGGACACAGGCATTCTCGACGATCAGCGCGTCGCCGGCCTCCCAGTCCATCCGCCGCCCGTCATGAATGTCGTGTCCCTTGCCTTTCAGCACCAGGAATACGGCGCTGTTCATATGGCCGTGTTTTTGCCCGTACCCACCCGGTGCGAACGCATCGATATGCGTTTCGATCGACTGGGCGACACGGCAGGCTTGCGGGTTGATAACCTTCTTGCCGAAATTCTGCGGCCCGCCTTTCCAAGCCAGATCGCTGGTATGATAAACGCGCGGCTGCGCGAAAAGTTCGGAATACAGTTCGCCGTAGGTGCCTTCCAGCCCGCGGACGAATGTCCGTTTCTTGGTCCAGCGCTCCCAGACCACCTCTTCCTTCTGCCCGGCTTCGATATTGTGGCCTATACCGCCGGGGGCCTCGGGTTGGTTCGTCATTTGGAAATCTCCATTCTGCTTCTGTTTCCTGGGCCTGTTTTAAGCAGGCCCGTCAAACCGTCGGTATGAATGTCAAGGCCGGGATCAGCTTGCCCAGCCAGGTGGCCGGCCACGGGATCGTCAGGAAGCGGTCGAAGACCACGTAGACGAATCCTGCGATGCATCCGGCCATCGTCAGCACCAGCCGCCTGCGAGGCAGATGTACCCGGCACGCCGAACAGCACCGCGGGTATGGTGTCGCCGGTCGAGGTCACGGCGCCCAGCCCCAGCAGGAAGGCGAAGGCCGAATAGGCGTCCATGTTGAACGTGAAGGGTAGCAGCAGGGCCATACCGGCGATTCCGCCCACACCGGGCAGAATCCCGAACAGCAATCCGACGATCACACCGGCGAACAAATAGCCCAGGCGTTCGAATTCCATCATCGCGGACAGCGCCTGAAGCGCCGCGTCGAGCATGCCGACGTCCATTAATCCTCTCTGTCTTCCCGTCCTTAGCGGACTTGGTATATTTTCCAGTATGGGCCGGATTGGCCAGACGCGCGATAGCGTTGTTCCGTATTGCGGAACGGCATTCCTTTATTTGGCAAGCCGATCGGGCATACTGGTAGGCGGGCATACGAAACAGGACGGACGGTGATGGCACAAATCAACGATGTCGGCGTTATCGGGTTGGGCCGGATGGGACTGCCAATGGCCCGGCATTTGCAGGCCGGAGAATTTTTCGTTCGCGGTTTCGATACCAGTCCGGTGGCGGTCGAGGCGGCGCGGTCCGCCGGGATTGCGATCATGGATTCACCGGCCCGGACCGCGGCCCAAAGCGATGCGGTCATCATACTGGTCGGCCTTGATAGCCAGGTCGAACAGGCCATCTTCGGTGACGATGGCGTTGTCGCCGGCGCCAGACCCGGCACCATTTTGATGATCGGCTCGACGGTGGCGCCCGGCTATATGAAGGATCTGGCGCACCGGGTCACTGATCTTGGCCTTGTTGCGATCGATATTCCGGTCGCCCGTGGCGAGGCGGCCGCCCGGTCCGGCGAATTGCTGGTCTTTGCCGGGGGAGACCAGAATGCTGTCGCGCAGTGCCGCCCGCTGATGGAGACTTTTTCCGACCGCATCGCCTATCTCGGCGCGGCCGGCGCCGGTCAGACCGCCAAGGCGATCAACAATATGCTGCTATGGACCTGCCTCGCCGCCAACGTAGAAGGACTGGATCTTGGCGAGGCGCTGGGTGTCGATCGCGAAGCGCTGCGCAAGGCACTATGTCACGGCAGTGGCGCCAACTGGGCGCTTGAAACACGGGCCGACGAACGCCCCGCGCTGTGGGCCGAGAAGGACATGGACCTGCTGCTGGGCGAGGCGGCATCCGCCCAAATCTCGACGCCAATATGCAAGACCGTCAGGAACGCGATCGCCGCCTTCAAGAAGGCCCGCAACCTGCCAACCCCCGCCGCTGATTGACGCGATACGTTCCTCCATAGGGAATGCTGTTCTTGAGGACGGACTTGCTTTCTGCTATCGATTTGTGACGGGTAGGATATCAGTCGCGGGAAGAGGAAAATGAAAAAGGACGATGAGGCGCAAGCCCCCGTCGGTGGCGATGCCGATATGCCGGCAGGCTATTACCACAGCAAAAAGGACCGGGTTTTCGTCCGGCCCATTCAGGGTGCCTATAACCTGACCGAAGAGCTGGAGCGCCTGCGTTCCATTCCGCGCGTCCGCAAGGCGAAGGACATAAAATTCAGCGAC
>CAXMQC010000397.1:0-1775 GCA_964195285.1 Akkermansiaceae bacterium | reverse complement strand
ACTTCTGGACGCGGTCGACAGCGGGCACATCGTTGCGGCCAGCGATGTGTTCCCGCAAGAGCCGCTGCCGCCTGATCATCGGGTGAGAAAGATGGACGGCTTCCTGCGTTCCGCGCATCGTGCCGGCGCCTTGGCATCCGCCTTCCGGCAAATGGGCGACATGGTCCTTGAAGACATGGATTTGATGGACCGGGGCCTGCCGCCAATGCGCTGCAAGCGCGCCGAGCGAGAGACGGCCCTGCGCATGCGGTCCAAACCGGTGTCAAAAAACTGAACCGGGTCGGCATACTGCGCGACCACCGGCCATGCCCGCCATGAGCAGAAATGCAGGCTCTATTCAGCAAGACCGTCCGGGTCTGCATTTAGTCAACAGCGGACATTTGAGCACTATTATTTGGGCATGGATTCTCAAGATCGCGTCCGGTAGTCTCCAATTCAAGGGAGAGTGGGTATGAAACGCCGCCTGGCCGCCATACTTGCCGCTGATCTTGTCGGCTATTCCCGGCTCATCCGAGCCGACGAAGAGGGAACGCTCGCCGCCCTGCAGGCGCTGCGCAAGGACGCTTTGGATCCGATCATCGAGGCGCATCAGGGCCGTATCGTCAAGCTGATGGGCGACGGCGTGTTGGTGGAGTTCACCAGCGTTGTCGATGCCGTGCGCGCAGCCGTCAAATTCCAACAAGCCCTGTCGGACAGGAACGCCGAGCAACCGCAAGACCGGCGGCTGGAATTCCGCATTGGCGTCAACCTGGGCGACGTGGTGATCGACGGCGAGGACATTCAGGGCGACGGAGTCAATGTCGCGGCGCGGCTCGAAGGTCTCGCCGAAGCCGGCGGGGTCTGCATCTCGGACAGCGTTTATGATCAGGTCCGGGACCGCCTCGACTTCCGGTTCGCCGACCTGGGCGAACGGAAGCTGAAAAATATCAACCGGGTTCTCCGGGTCTGGCATTGGAAAAACATGCCGGGCGACGATGCACCGGACGTTCGTCCACCGGCGCCGAACAGCGGCGAGGACACGCGGTCCCGCATAGCGGTCTTACCCTTTAACAACATGTCCGGCGACCCGGAACAGGAATATTTTTCCGATGGCATAACCGAGGACATCATCACCGACCTTTCCAAGGTCTCCGCGTTGTTCGTGGTCGCCCGCAATACGACCTTCACCTACAAGAACCGATCGCATAATTTGCAGGACCTGGCGCGTGAATTATCCGTCGAATATCTTGTCGAGGGCTCGGTGCGGAAAGCCGGCAACCGGGTGCGCATAACGGCCCAGTTGATCGAAGGCGCGACCGGGGGCCATCTTTGGGCCGAAAGGTATGACCGCGAGCTTACCGATATTTTCGAGGTTCAAGACGAGATCACTCAGGAAATTGTCGGCGCCTTGAAGGTCGTATTGCGGCCCGGCGAGCGCCCGGGCGCCACAAAATCGCAGACGCGGAATCTGGATGCCTATGATCTTTACCTTCGCGGCCGGCGCCAGCAGCATATCTTCTCCGAAACCAGTATGACATCGGCGAAACAGTTGTTCGAACAAGCGATTTCCGTCGACCCCGCCTATGTCCGGGCCCATTGCGGCGTCGCCGATTGCAGCGCCTTCCTCTATCAATATTATAGCCGCGATCCAGGGCTACTGGACGAAATGAAGGACCGGAGCGCCAGGGCCCTGGACCTGGCGCCGGACCTGGCGGAGGCCCATGCGTCGCGCGGCCTCGCCTTTTATGTAATGGAAAATTACGGCAATGCGGATACCGCCTTCGCAAAAGCGGTTG
>CAXMQC010000396.1:0-2626 GCA_964195285.1 Akkermansiaceae bacterium | reverse complement strand
GGCCAGCCTCCTTCGCCGCCGCCTCGGTCAGCCCGACGCTGGCGATCTGCGGATGACAGTAGGTGCAGCCCGGGATCCTGTTCTTGTCCATCGGATGGACGTCGGGCAAGCCGGCGATTTTCTCGATGCAGATGATACCCTCGTGGCTGGCTTTGTGAGCCAGCATCGGTGGCCCGGCCACATCGCCGATGGCATAAACCCCCGGCTCCCCGGTGCGGCCGTAGCCGTCGGCGACGATGCAGCCCCGGTCAGTCTTCACCTTGGTGCCCTCGAGACCCAGATTCTCGATATTGCCGACGACGCCGACCGCCGAGATCACACGCTCCACGGCGAGTTCGCTCTTCGCACCCTTTTCATCCTCGATCACGGCCGTCACCGTATCCTTGCCCTTATTGAGCCCGGTCACCTTGGCCCCGGTGACGATCTTCATGCCGTCCTTCTCGAACTGCTTGCGCGCCAGTGCGGCGATCTCGTCATCCTCGACGGGCAACACTTGCGGCAGCAGCTCGACCACGGTCACATCAGCCCCGAGGGTACGGAAGAAGCTGGCGAACTCGATGCCGATGGCGCCAGAGCCGATGACCAGAAGCGATTTCGGCATCACATCCGGGACCAATGCCTCCATGTAGCTCCACACGAACTTGCCGTCAGGCTCCAGCCCCGGCAGGGCGCGGGCTCGCGCACCGGTCGCCAGGATGATATGTTTCGCGGTCAGGCTGGCGATCTTCTTGCCGTCCTGATTGACCTCGAGCTTTCCGGCCCCGGCCAGCATGCCCTCGCCGTCGACAACCGTGACCTTGTGCTTCTTCAACAGATAGCCGACACCGCCGGTAAGTTTGTTCGATACCTTGCGGGAGCGCTCGACGATCTTTTTAAGGTCGAAACCCGGCTTTCCGGCCGACAGGCCGAACTCGGCCGCATGGTTCATGTTGCGGTAGATCTCGGCCGACCGCAGCAGCGCCTTGGTCGGAATGCAGCCCCAGTTCAGGCAGATGCCGCCGAGATGCTTGCGCTCCACCACGGCGACTTTCAGGCCAAGCTGGGCCCCTCGAATTGCGGTCACATAACCGCCCGGCCCGCCGCCGACGATGATGACGTCGAAATTGTTATCCGCCATGGTCAGATCCTATCCAGGGTGTGACTGGTCAACGCGCCTTCCGGCCCATCGCCCGTATTCACCACGCCCTTGCGTTCCAGCAACAGGACTTGGCATTCCCGTGCCGCGCGGGGCCGATGCTCCACGCCTTTCGGGACGACCAGCAACTCGCCCTGATCCAGATCGACGGTGCGGTCGCGGTAATCCATCGTCAATTGGCCGTTCACGACGAGGAACAACTCGTCCTCCCGGTCATGCTTGTGCCAGACGAATTCCCCTTCGAGCTTCACCAGCTTGATATCGTAATCGTCGATGGCGCCGACGAGTTTCGGGCTCCAACGCTCGTCGAACAGGGCAAATTTCTCGGCCAGGTTCACCTTTTCCATGACACCCTCACAGCAGCATGGCGAGCGGGTTTTCGATCAGCCGCTTGAAGGTCGCCATGAATTCCGCGCCCACCGCGCCGTCAACCACCCGATGGTCTACCGACAGCGTGCAGCTCATCACCGTGGCGATGGCCAACTCGCCACCGCGTACGACCGCGCGCGCCTCGCCGGCGCCAACGGCCAGAATGCAGCCCTGCGGCGGGTTGATGATGGCGGCGAACTCCCTGATCCCGAACATCCCGAGGTTGGAAACCGAGAAGGTCCCGCCCTGAAATTCCTCGGGCTTCAACTTGCCCTCGCGGGCGCGACCGGCGAGGTCTTTCATTTCCGCCGAAATCGTTTCCAGTCCCTTGATTTCGGCCGCCTTCACAATCGGCGTGATCAAGCCGGACGGGGTCGCCACGGCCACCGATATATCGGCGTGGTCATAGAGCAGGATGCCCTCATCGTCCCACGACGCATTTGCCGCCGGCACTTTCGTCAAGGCGATGGCCGCGGCCTTGATGACGATATCGTTGACCGAGACCTTCAGTTCGTGTTCCACGTTGATCCGCTTGCGGGCCGCCAGCAATTCGTCGATCTCGCAATCAACGGTCAGGTAAAAATGCGGCACGGTCTGCTTGGATTCACTGAGCCGCCGGGCAATGACCTTCCGCATGTTGCTGTTGGGCTGCAGGGTATAGCTCATACCTAAACTGTCTGCATTGTGCCGGGCGCCGGGGCCGGCCGGGGCGGCCAGGGGCGCGGCGGGCGCAGCGGAAACCGCCGCAACAGGCATGGCGCCGCCCGACATGGCGCTCTCAATATCGGCTTTAACAATCCGTCCGTTGGGGCCGGTGCCGGCGACCGCATGCAAATCGATGCCAGCCTGCTGTGCCATTCGGCGCGCCAGTGGGCTGGAGAAGACCCGCGCGCCCGTATCGGCGGCCGGTGCGACTGCCGGGGCGGTTGCCGCGGCAGCAGGTGGCGGCGCCTTGGTTTCGGCAGGTTCGGCGGCAGCCTGCGAAGGTGGCGGGGCCGGCGTCTTGGCGGGACCCGCCGAATAACCTTCTAGGGCTCCCGCGTCTTCGCCCTCTTCCAGCAACAGGGCGATCGGCTGGTTCACCTGGACACCTTCGGTGCCGCCCGGCACCAGGATCCGGCC
>CAXMQC010000395.1:0-3582 GCA_964195285.1 Akkermansiaceae bacterium | reverse complement strand
CGCATCGGCGCGCGAAGCTACGCCTGACCAGGGCGGGGGGCGGAACAAACCATGGCGACGATCCGCATCGACGGAACGGACATCGACTATGAATGCCCGGATGACGACGTCGTGTTGCGCGCGGCGCTGCGTAACGGGTTGTGCTTTCCCTACGAATGCAATGTCGGGTCTTGCGGCAATTGCCGGTTCGAGTTGCTGGAAGGCGAGATCGTCCATGAATGGGACAGCCCGCCGGCCTGGGGCGAGCGTGACCGGAAGCGTAACCGGTACTTGGGTTGCCAGGCCCGTGCCCTGACCGATTGCCGAATCAAGGTTCGCCAGGACGAAAATTGCATTTCCAGGTATCGGCCCGTCCGGACCCGCGCGCGGCTTACGGACTCCCGGCCCATCACCCATGATATCAGCGAGTTCGCCTTCGCCCCGGACGAGGCGGGTTCCTTTCTGCCGGGCCAATATGCGCTGCTCGAATTGCCGGATGTCGAGGGTAGGCGGGCTTACTCGATGTGCAACCTGCCGTCCGACGGTGGCGAATGGCGATTCCAGGTCAAGCGCATGCCCGGTGGCGTGGGAACGGCAAAGCTGTTCGATGGGCTGAAAGTAGGCGACGAGGTTGGCATCGACGGCCCCTTCGGCATGGCCTGGCTGCGCGAGGACGCGCCGCGCGACATCGTCTGCATCGCCGGCGGGTCGGGACTGTCGCCGATGGTCGCCATCGCGCGGGCCTTCGTGGGCAGTGAAGCGCTGGGCGGCCGCCGGCTTCACTTCTTCTATGGCGGGCGGGCGCCGCGCGATATTTGCGGCGAGGACATGCTGGCCGAACTGCCCGGCTGGGGCGAACGTATCAACTACCACGCCGCCATATCGGAAGAAGGCCACGGCGGCTGGACCGGGCCGGTCTGCTTCGTCCATGAACTGGCGGCGGAAAATTTGGGCGAGGGCATCGCCGAGCATGAGGTCTATTTCGCCGGGCCGCCGCCCATGGCGATGGCGGTCCAGAAGATGCTGTTCGATCTGAAAGTGCCGTTCGGACAAATCCATTTCGACCAGTTTTACTGAACCGACGCGTAGGTTACCGGGAGGAAAGAGTGGGTAAACTGAGACTTTCGTTCGGCTGTTGGAACTACGACCGCACCCGCGCCCTGATGGACGGGACGGTACGGCCGGATGGGATCGACCTCAATTATCTCGACATGCCGGTCGAGGAGACATTCTTCCGCATGGTGCGATTCCGCGAGTTCGACGTGGCGGAGATGTCGCTGTCGTCGTATGCGGTCTCTTTGTTCAAGCCGGACCGACCCTTCATCGCCATTCCGGTCTTCCCGTCGCGCTTTTTTCGCCATTCCTGCATCTATATCAATGCGGCATCGGGGATCAAGAAACCGAAAGACCTGATCGGCAGGCGCATCGGCACGCCGGAATACCAGATGACCGCGCCGGTCTGGATTCGCGGCATCCTCGCGGAACATTACGGTGTGCCCGTCGATTCCGTCACCTATGTGACCGGCGGCGAGGAACAGCCCAACCGCGTCGAAAAGCAGGCGCTGGACCTGCCGGACAGCATCAGGATCGAGCGCATCGGCCCGACCCAGACCCTGGCGCAGATGCTGCTCGACGGCGAGATCGACGCGCTGCATACCGCGCGCATGCCGTCCACTTTCAAGACCGGCGGCGGCAAGGTGGGGCGTCTGTTCCCCAATTATGTCGAGGTCGAGCAGCAATTTTACCGGGATACCGGCCTGTTCCCGATCATGCATGCGGTGGCGATCCGCCGCGAGGTTTATGAGGAAAACCGTTGGATTGCGCAGGCGCTGTTCAAGGCGTTCTGCCAATCCCAGGCGAAAACCTACGACGATCTGCAGGAAACTGCCGCGCTGAAGGGCATGCTACCCTGGTTCAATGCCCATGTCGAAGAGGCGGTGGCGATGATGGGCGACGATTTCTGGCCCTACGGCTTCGAGAAGAACCGCGATTGCCTGGCGACTTTCCTGCGCTACCATCATGAATCAGGCCTGTCGCCGCGCGTATTAGAGCCGGAAGAATTGTTTGCGCCGGAATCACTCGAAGCCTTCGTGATCTGACGGGAGAGGGAAGAGAGCCATGACGGACAAGGTCACCATCCCCGCGCTTCATCAAATGAAGCGCGACGGCAGGAAAATCGTCGGCGTCGTCGCCTGGGATTACCAGATTGCACAGATCGTCGACCGCGCCGGGGTCGATATCGTCTCGGTCGGCGACACGGTCGGCATCAATCTGTGGGGCCAGCCCAATCCGCTGGAAGTCACCATGGACCAGATGGTCGTGGTCAGCCAGGCGGTACGCCGCGGCGTCAGCCGGGCGCTGGTCAGCACCGACTTCCCGTTCGGTCCACTTCAGGAAGGTGTGGACAGTGCAGTCAGCGCGGCGATTCGCCTGGTCAAGGAGGCCGGTGTCGACATGGTCAAGCTGGACGGCGCGGCGGATTTCCCCGAGGCCGTCACCGCCATCGCGCGGGCCGGAATACCGGTCTTCGCGCAGTTCGGACTGACGCCCCAGACGGCCCTGCAATACGGCATGGAATACGGCGCCATGAACCAGCCCGGCGCACAGGCGCCAGCGGGCATGAAGGACAAGCTGATCGCCGAAGCCAAAATGCTGGAGGATGCCGGCGCCTCACTGCTCGATTTCACCAATTCCGGGCCGGAGGTCGGGCCGGAAGTCGCGGCCGCGGTCTCGATCCCGGTGATCGGCGGCTTCGGTGGCGGCCCCTGGCTGGACGGTCGCGTCCGGATGGCTCATGCCGCCATAGGCTACGGCGCCAAGGCCCTGGAGTCCGATATCGAGAATTACGCCAACGTGGCGCGCATCACGCTGGACGCCATTACCGCCTTTGCCGAGGATGTCCGCGCCGCGCGCCAGATCAAGGGCACCCCGCCCGCCAAGAAATAAGGCGATATTCCATGCCCATGATTGACATTGACGGCATTGCCACGCGCTACGAGGTCATCGGCGACGGCCCGCCGCTGTTGATGTTTTCGCCCGGCGGTTTCGATGCGACGATCGAGAAATGGTCGACGCTGGGCGTCTATGCCCGCATCAAATTGCTCGACCATCTGCCGGCGAAATTCAGCTGCATCGCCTTCGACCGGCGCGAAACCGGCCAGTCCGGTGGCCGCGTCGAGCGCGTGACATGGGCCAGTTATGTTGCGCAGGGCAAGGGGCTGCTGGACCACCTCAAGATTGACCGGGCCCATCTGATCGGCGGCTGCATGGGCTGTTGTCCGGTCTCGGCCTTCGCGGTCGCCGCGCCCGAACGGGTGCTCAGCATGATCCACTACTGGCCGGTCGGCGGCGCCCGATACCGGATCAGCGGGCATCAGCGCTTCGCAGCCCATCTCGATTTTGTCGAGGAACAGGGGCTCGATCAGGTCGTCGCGCTGGCCAACAGCCACGACGAGAGCTTCGGCCGGGACCCGCGCGGCGGGCCGTGGGTCTCGGTGATCCGCAACGACCCCGCCTTCGCGAAAGCCTATGCCGCCCAGGACGTGGCGCAATACAAGCTGATCGTCGCCGATATGGTCGCCAGGCTGATGGACCGCGACACCG
>CAXMQC010000394.1:0-2700 GCA_964195285.1 Akkermansiaceae bacterium | reverse complement strand
GGACAAGCCGGCCCGAGGCTCGTTCGCACCGACGGCGGCCTGCCGATCACCGGGATCATGTCTTTCGATTCCGCGGATCTGGACCAGCTCGAAGCCAGCGGTAGTCTGCAGAACGTGATCGTCCATGAGATGGCCCACTGTGTCGGCATCGGCACGCTCTGGGGCACGATGGGGCTGCTCGAGGGCGAAGGAACGGCGAATCCTGTCTTTATCGGGGCGAACGCCATGCGCGAGTGGGGCATTTTGAGCGGCGCCGGCCGGCCCATGCCCGTGCCGGTCTCCAACACCGGAGGGCCCGGAACACGCGAGGGACATTGGCGCGAATCGGTGTTTGGAAACGAACTCATGACAGGTTTTCTCGATGGCGGCATCAACCCGCTCAGCCGTGTGACCGTCGGCGCACTTGAGGATATGGGCTACGAAGTCAACTACGACGCAGCGGATGATTTTCGGTTGCCGACACAAGATGAGCTGGTTGCGATGGGCCTGACGGCGGCGGCCCACCGCTGCAATCATTGTGCCGAGTTGCAGGGTATAATGTTGCTGCAGCGATAGAAGCGGTCGCCAAAGGGGATTGGTGAAATAGTGGGGCCGGAACTAACCGCCGGCCCGAAGTCGCCCTCTCGCAAGGGGAGGGATGGGAGTGGGACTCACCATGGCGACACGGAGATGACCCGTCGGTAATCGTCACTGGGGCGCGCTGCGCAATTTTAGCGGTGCTGAAACCCGCGGAAAACCCTGGTGCATGGGGTTGAACCTCGAGCCAGCCGTTGGCTTTGGGCCCTTAGCTGGCAGACAACCGTTAACAGCTGGCACCGCCCCCTTGACAGCCGCTGCCACCGACGCATTACTGCCCTTATGACATCACGCCCCATCATCATCGATTGCGATCCCGGCCAGGACGACGCCGTCGCCCTGCTGCTGGCGATGGCCTCGCCGGGGGAACTCGACATCCGCGGCATCACCTGCGTCGCCGGCAATATACCGCTGGAGCTCACCGCCGCCAACGCGCGCCGCCTGGTGGAACTGGCCGGGCGTACCGAGATACCGGTTTATGCGGGCTGTCCGGCGCCGACGCTGCGGCCGCTGGTGACAGCCGAGTATGTGCATGGCAAGACCGGGCTGGACGGCTGCGGCCTGCCGCCGGCCTCAATCGCGCTGGCCGAGGGCCATGCGGTGGATTTCATCGTCGAGGCCTGCCTGGCCGCCGGACCGGACGGCATCACACTCTGCCCGCTGGGGCCGCTGACCAACATCGCGCAGGCCATTGTCAAGGTGCCGCGCATCTTGCCCAATATCGCCGAGATCGTGTTGATGGGCGGGGCCGCGATGATCCCCGGCAATACCACGCCGTCGGCCGAGTTTAACATCTATGTCGACCCGCATGCCGCCCATGCGGTGTTCGAATGCGGCCGGCCGATCGTGATGATGCCGCTGGACGTCACCCACAAGGCGATCACCACGCCGGCGCGGCTCGATGCCATTCGCGCCATCGGCACGCCGGTCGCGGCCGCGGTCGCCGGCATGCTGGAATTCTACGACCGTTTCGACATGGACCGCTATGGCATGGAGGGCGGGCCGCTGCATGACCCCTGCGTCATTGCCTGGCTGCTGAACCCCGGCCTGTTCGACGGTCGCCGCGCCCACGTGCGGATCGAGACGCAGTCGGAACTGACCATGGGCCGCACCGTGGTCGACTGGTGGGGTATCACCGGCGATGACGCCAACGCCCTGGTGATCAACGAGATCGACGCCGATGGATTCTATGCGATGATCACCGAGAGGCTGGCGAGGTTGTAAGCGACGGATGAGACGATGACGCCGGAAACCCACTATACGCTCTGCGACGGGGTGAATATCGCCTATCAGGTCGTCGGCGACGGGCCGATCGATCTGGTGCTGGTGCCGGGCTGGGTCTCGAATATCGAGATTTTCTGGGAAGAACCCAGAATGAACCGTTTCCTGCGCGAGCTCGCCGGGTTTTCCCGGTTGATCCTGTTCGACAAGCGCGGCACCGGCCTGTCCGACCGGGTGACCGACACGCCGATGCTGGAAGAACGCATGGCCGACGTGCGCGCGGTAATGGACGCCGTGGGGTCCGAGCGCGCGGCACTGGTCGGTTATTCCGAGGGCGGGCCGATGTGCGCCCTGTTCGCGGCGACCTATCCGGAACGCACCATTGGCCTGATCATGATCGGCGGCTATGCCCGCCGGTCGCGCGCGCCCGACTATCCCTTCGGGCCGGAAACAGCGGCGCATGAGAAATTCATCGAATCGCTGGCTACGTCCTGGCCCAGCGATACATTGTTGGACATCAGGGCGCCCAGTGTCGTACGGGATGAACGCTTTGGCCGTTGGTGGACGCGGTACCTGCGCATGAGCGCCAGCCCCGGCGCGGCCGTGGCGCTAACCCGCGCTAACATGGAGATCGATATCCGCCATGTCCTTCCGTCGATCCAGGTCCCGACGTTGATTCTGCATGCCACGGGTGACAAGACCTGCGAGATCGGCCATGGGCGCTATCTCGCCGAGAACATTCCCGGCGCGAAGTTTGTCGAGATCGATTCCAACGACCATTTGCCCTGGCTGGTGGGCGCCGAGGATATCCTGCAGTCGGTCCAGGAATTTCTGACCGGTAGCCGGCCGAAAACAATCAGTGACCGTGTGTTGTCGACGCTTATGGTCACCGATATCGTCGGC
>CAXMQC010000393.1:0-4578 GCA_964195285.1 Akkermansiaceae bacterium | reverse complement strand
GCGCATATCCTGATGAAGATCCTGACCTTTATCGTGCCAATGGAGGCGAGCATGCCGCTGATACCACGGAGCGTTGGTATAAAGGCTCTTGTTATATCCGCTTTATCGCTGGGGCTCGTCCTGACGATGTCGGGACGCGGGGCGTCGGCCGCGGTAACCGTTATCGAACTGACCCAGACGCCTTGCCAGTTCCTCGAATCCGAGGACGGCAGGGACCATGGTTACAAATCGACCAGGAAGGCCGATTGCGACAAGATCAATGGCGATACCGGCGCGGCGCGCCTGGCCGTGGCCACGACGATGACATTGAAACCGGGGAAGTACGTGTTCAGCGTGACCAACAAGAACGTACCCTATGACCTCGGCTTCTGGCTGCGCGGCGACGGCATCGTCAATCGCGCGATCCTGCCCAGCGTATCCGGCGGCGGCCTCGCCATGGGCCGCACGCAGACTTACGAAATCGAGCTGAAAGTGGGCGAGTATGTCTATTCCTGCCCGCTGAACCCGACGCCGGACTACAAGCTGGTCGTCGCCGAATAAACTTATACCAAGGAGCGCTGATAAAGACCCATTTGATGGGGCTTCACGGCCTGCCCGGGCAGGCGCGGCTCGAAGCGCGATGCACCCGCATCGGGCAAGGGCCGCAACACACCCGGCGGGCCGCGAAGCACCACCGGAGGCCGGTTTCCCTTGACCGCTGGTTGCGTTGTGGCCCGCTTGTGGCGGCCGGCGCCACGGCGCGAACCACGCCTGACAAGCGGACAAGGGAAACCGGTCAAATGGGTCTTTATCAACGTTCCTTGGTATTACCGTCCCTTCCAGACGGGATCGCGCTTTTCGGCGAAGGCTTTGGCGCCTTCCAGTTGGTCCTCGCTGTTGTACAGGGTGTCTATCGACTTCAGTTTGCGGCCGGTGATCATGTCCAGGGCCTGCTGGACCGGCAAATGGCCGGTCATGCGGTCGACCTCCTTGATCGCGGCGTAGACCAATGGCGGGCCGCTGGCCAGCAGATCGGCGACCTCGCGGGCCCGGTTCATCAGCTGCATCTTCGGGACGATTTCGTTGACCAGCCCCCAGCGTTGGGCTTCCTGCGCATCCACCCAGCGCCCGGTGAACAACAGCTCCATGGCGATATGATGGGGGATGCGGCGCGGCAGCTTGACCGTCGCCGCGTCGGCGATTGTGCCGGATCGGATTTCCGGCAGCGCGAAGGTCGCGTCGTCGGCCGCCAGGATGATGTCGCAGGAGATCATCAGCTCGAATCCGCCGCCCAGCGCCATGCCGTTGACCGCCGCGATCACCGGTTTGCCCAGGTCCGGCAGTTCCTGCAGGCCACCGAAACCGCCGACGCCGTAATCGGTATCCGGCGCCTCGCCCCCGGCCGCCGCCTTGAGGTCCCAGCCGGCCGAGAAGAAGCGCTCGCCACCGCCGGTCAGGATGGCGACGCGCAGGTCCGCATCGTCGCGGAAGGCGGCGAAGACATCGCCCATGATGCGGCTGGTCGCAGCATCGATGGCGTTGGCATTGGGCCGGTCCAGCGTCACTTCCAATACCGCGCCGTGGCGCTCGGTTGTTACGGGGTCGGTCATGCAATTCTCCGTCTGTTCCCTTTTTTCATTTTACCACAGAGACACCGAGGCACAGAGGTTTCAGTGATTTAGTGTGTCCCCGCTAAAATCGGGCCGTTGTCGGGGGCGTAGGAAAGGAGATATGGGGATAAAGGGGATATTGAAATAAGGATTCTTGCGGCCAAAGGCCGCGTTTCTTTTCATCCCCTGATCCCCATCATCCCCATATCTCCCTTTATGCGCCCTCGCGGACGGCAAGACCTTACGCGGCGGCGCACGGAAACATCAGACCCTCTGTGTCTCTGTGCCTCTGTGGTGAATATTTCTCTTGTTTCACTCGGATACGGCCAGGCGGATCAGCGCGTCGACGGCGACGGCGCCCTTGCCGGCGGGCCGTACGATCAGCGGGTTAATGTCCAACTCCAGAATGCTGTTGGCATGCGTGGCGGCAAACTCGGCGACCGTCATGATGGCCTCGACCGCCGCGTCCCCGTCGGCAACGGCAAGGCCGCGATACCCGGTCAGCATCGGCGCGGTCTTCAGCGACCGCAGCGCCATCCGCACCTGGTCGCGGTCGGTCGGCAAAAGCAGGGTTCGGCTGTCGCTGATCAGATCCACCAGTACGCCGCCGAATCCGACCACCAGGTAGGGCCCGAACTGTGCGTCGCGGTCGATGCCGACGATCAACTCGGCGACCCCGTCGGTGATCATCTTTTCGACCAGAACCCGGCCGGAAATCGCAAGCATGCGGGTCGCGGCGGCGTCCACCGCATCGCCATCGGCCAGATTGATGGCGATGGCCCCGGCCTCGGTCTTGTGCGCGATCGCCGCCGACACCGCCTTGACGGCGACCGGATAACCCAGGGCCTCGGCCGCCGCCACGGCCTCGGTCGCCGAACCTACCAGCGCGCCTTCGGGAATGCCGATCCCGGCCGCGGCCAGCATGCGCTTGGAGTCCCACTCGTCATAGATCCGGCTGCCGCCATCCGCCGGGGACCGGGGATCCAGCAGGGCAGGGGGCTCACCGCCGGCTTGCGCGCGCCCGATCAGGGCGGCGCGCTCGATCGCGGCCAGGCATTCGGCCATGCCCATCATCGGGGCGACGCCCCGTTTGGTCAGATAGGCGCCGACATCCTCCGGCAGGCATTCCTGCAGGCTGGCCAGCACCGCGGCGCGCCCGCCGGTCGCCTGCGCGGCGTGAACCACGGCGTTGGCGGTCGCCCACCAGTCTTCGTCGTTGCAGCGGTCGCGCCGCGGGAAGTCCAGCACCACCATCGACAGATCGTAACCGCCGCTCATCATCGCGGTGAAGGTCGCGGCGAGCTGGTCCTCCCGGCCCCAGATGAAGGTGTGGTAGTCCAAGGGATTGGAGACGCATACCAGGTCGCCCAGCGTGGCGGCGACGCGGTCGCGGTGGTCCGCGGCCATTGGCGGGAACGCCACCGCGCGGCCCTCGGCCAGATCCGCCATCAGCGAGGCCTCGCCGCCGGAACAGCTCATCGAACAGACCCGATTGCCCGGCAGCGGCCCGCCAACCGACAACAGTTTCAGGGTCTCCAGCAGGTCCGGGATGGTATCGACGCGCGCCACCCCCAACCGTTCGAACAGCGCGTCGTAGAGCCCGTCCGGGCCGGCCAGCGAGGCGGTATGCGACAGGGCGATTTCCGCGCCCGTGACCGACCGCCCGGTCTTCAGCGCCACCATGGGAATATCGGCGGCCCGGGCGGCGGCGGCGGCGCGCTCGAAGGTCCCGACATCGCTCAGGCCCTCGACATGCAGGCCGATGGCGGTGACCCGCTGGTCGGTGGCGACGGCCTCGATGCAGTCGGCGATGCCGATGGCGGCCTGGTTGCCCAGCGTGATCAGATAGGCCAGGTCAAGCGAGCGCTGCTGCATCGACAGGTTGATCGCCATATTGCCGCTCTGAGTGATCAGGGCGACGCCGCGCTCGGTGCGCTTGCCGCCATGCTGGTCCGGCCACAGGGCCGCGCCGTCCAGATAATTGACGAAGCCATGGCAGTTCGGCCCCATCATCGGCATGGCGCCGGCGGCGGCGACCAGCCGTTGCTGGCGCTCGACGCCGGGCCCGCCAATCTCCCGAAAGCCCGAGGCGAAACAGACAATGCCGCCGGCGCCCACAGCGGCGAGGAACCCGACCGCTTCGATCGACAGTTCCGCGGGGATCGCGATGAAGACGGCGTCCGGGGTCCCGGGCAGATCCTCCAGCCGCCGCAGGCAATCGCGCCCGGCGATGCTGTCGCGCTTCGGGTTGACCGGCCAGATCGTACCTTCGTAACCCAGGCGATCGCATTGTTCGGCGACGATCTCGGCCTCGCGTCCGCCGACCACGGCGATCGTTTTCGGTCGCAGCAGGCGTTCGAGGCTGGTCATCGCGCCAGCCCCATATTGCTGCGATCGAGTGGCTCACCCCCACCCAACCCTCCCCCATCAAGGGGGAGGACTTTATACCGGGGGTTGGCGCGATCGAGCCCTCCCCCCTCGTGGCGGAGGGTTGGGTGGGGGGGCGTTCGTGCGTTCACACCTTCCCCTCCAGCGGACGCAGGATGGAACGCGATATGATGTGGCGCTGGATTTCCGAGGTGCCGTCCCAGATTCGCTCGACCCGCGCGTCGCGCCAGAAGCGCTCCAGCGGCAAGTCGTCCATCAGCCCCATGCCGCCAGGGATCTGGATCGCCTCGTCGGTGACGCGGGCCAGCATTTCCGAGGCGTAGAGCTTGGCCGAGGCGATTTCGCGGTTGGCGTCCTCGCCCCGGTCGAGCTTCCAGGCCGCGGCCAGGGTCAGCCAGTCCGCCGCATCGATCTCGGTGATCATGTCGGCCAGCTTGAACGAGGTGCCCTGGAACTTGCCGATGGTCTGGCCGAATTGCCTGCGCGTGGCGCACCAGTCGGCGGCCATGTCGAAGACGCGGCGCGCCCGGCCGACGCACATTGTCGCCACTGTGATGCGGGTCGCGTAGAGCCAGTCGTTGGCGACCTCGAAGCCCTTGCC
>CAXMQC010000392.1:0-2264 GCA_964195285.1 Akkermansiaceae bacterium | reverse complement strand
TGGGCGCGACCCACATCCTGATCCATTTCTGCTGCCGCGACGCCGACCAGCGCCGCCTGATCTTCCCCGATCTGGACGTACGGACAAAGTCGGTGCGCGAGCTGTAAACCGTTCCGCCACAGGCGGCCTGAGTCAACTAGGGGCGGGGGAGCGTTGAGCGACCCCGAAATGTGGAAAACCCGGAAGGTTCACCCACCTTCCGGGTTTTTCATTGTTGTAGATTCCGTTCGTTACGAGTCGCGCGGTTCGGTCTGTTTGAAGCTGCCGCGTTTAGCGACCCAGCCGGACCAGCTGGTCAAGCGTGACCGGCCGTCACGCCATCCGGCGTCGGGCCAACGGAAATCGAGATAACCCAGCAGGCAGCCGAGCGCGATATGGGTGATGTTCATGGGCCCGCCAAGACCCTTGGCGTTGGCTTCGAACCAGTCGAGGCCTGATTCGATGCGGTCCCATTGGTCGTCGGCATAGTCGGGCCAGCGATAGTCCTCGGGCCGCAGCCAGGTTTCGTATCGGTTCAGCACTGCCGCCTCCATCATCCCCTGCGCCAAGGCGTGAGTCGTCAAAACGTCCCAGCGGTCCGGCCCCGGGGCCGGAATGATCTGCCCGCCGCCCGCCAGGTCGTCGAGATACTCGCAGATCACCGTGGAATCGTAGATCACCCGGCCGTCATTCAATAGCAGCGCCGGAATCTTGCGCAAGGGATTCACCGTCGCCGCATAGTCCGGATTTTTCTTCGTCGGCGCCACCGCCTGTTGAACGAGCTCGATATCGCCGTCCAGCCCCAGCTCGACCGCCGCCACGCGTACCTTGCGCGCAAATGGTGACTGCGGCACATACATCAATTTCATGCCGGATAGCTTCCTTGGCCCTGTTCGCTCCGCCAATAGTGTGCCCCAGCAGGGGCGAGAGTCATAGGAATTATTGGCGTTGTTCGGCCCGGAGCGGGGGTCATACGAGAATTACAACCCCAAGCCCACCTTCCGACCCTCATGGATCGCCATGTGGGCGCGGCGGGGGTGGACGCTGTCGCCGATCCTGTGGATTTCCAGGTCACTGGCTTCGAGTTCGCGGGCCAGCCAGTCCTCGGCCACCGGAATGCCGGCCAGTACCAGACCGTCGGCGGCCAACCCGGTCTCCTCGCCATCGCGCAGATCGACCAGCGTCGCGCCGTCGCCATTCCATCTGCTGATGGCGGTCTCGGTGAAGGTCTGGACACCGAGTTGCTTGAACCGGCGGCGGATCGGCCAATCGGCGGTGGTGCGGGTAAGTTCCGCGCCGACGACCGGCAGCCAGGTCACCACCGTCACCCGATGTCCGGCCTCGGCCAGATGCAGCGCCGTGCCCAGCCCGTCCCAATGGCCGATATTGTCCAACAGGATAACATGTTTGCCGGGCCGGGCGCTTCGGGCCATCACCTCGTCGACCGAAAAGACATTGTCCCGGTCGATGCCGGGCAAGGTCTCGACCTGTGGCAGCGCCTTCTGAAAGCCGGTCCCAGCCGGCTGCGACCCGGTCGCCAGCACCACCGCATCGGCTCCGTATTCGCGCACCTCGTCGGGGTCCATTGGGCTGTTGTAAATTACCTTGACCTGCCGCTTCTCCAACTGTGTCGCGTACCACTCGATCAGGTCGAGGATCTGCGCCCGGCGCGGCTGCAAGCCGGCAAGGCGAAACCGCCCGCCCAGCCTGTCGGAGGCCTCGGCCAGCGTCACCCGATGGCCGCGCTCGGCCGCGACCCGCGCTGCCTCCATCCCGGCCGGGCCGCCGCCGACCACAAGGATGTCTCGTGACTTTTCGGCTGGCGTGAAGCGGTCGCCACCCCATTCGAATTCGCGCCCCGATGACGGGTTGACGACGCAGGAAATCCAGTAATCACGATAGCGCCGCCCCCAACACATCTGGTTACAGCTGAGGCACGGCCGCACATCCTCCGGTCGGCCCGCCATTGCCTTGTTCGCCATATGCGGATCGGCTATCTGGCCGCGCACGATCGACACCATGTCGGCCAGTCCCGCACCGATCACCGCATCCGCGTTCTCGGGCGTACGGATATGGCTTTCGGCCTGCAGTTTCGCGTTTTTCAGCGCGGGTTTTAGGGCCTCGGCAAAGGGCGCGCCCAGCTTGTCCTCATACATCACCGTCGGCATCAGCTTGTAGAAATCGAAATAGCCGCCGGTGCCGACCGTCACGTAGTCCATCAAGCCACGCTCGTCATGCCAGGCCAGGATAGTCTTCATCTCGTCGATCGACAGCGTAACCTCGAC
>CAXMQC010000391.1:0-4162 GCA_964195285.1 Akkermansiaceae bacterium | reverse complement strand
GCGTTCAGTTTCATGGTGCAAGACCCCAGCGGGATCATGGCGCGGTCCAGCGCTATATCCTTGGCCGATAACCAACGCAGATAGCGCATCATCTCGGTCTCGGCGTGGTACAGATGGAAGGTCGGGTGGGTCAGAAACTCGCTGCGCCGACACAGCTTGTCGGGGATACAATCTTCGACCTCTTTGTCCAGCGCGTCGATATCCAACAATTCGCCGGCCTGCGACGAGAAGACATGCCACAACGCCACCAGATTTTTGCGCTGGGTGGATTCATCCAAGGTGATGCCCAGATGGTCGGCATCGATGACACGAAGGTTGATGCGCGCGGCCCGCGCGGCGGCGGCAAGGCGCCGCGCGTTGCCCGGCAGATGGACCTTGACGGTATCGAAGAAGGCTTCGTGAACGATTTCATAGCCCAGTCGCCTCAGCCCCTCGGCCATGATGACGGTCAGCCGGTGAACGCGCTCGGCGATACGGCTGAGGCCATCCGGTCCGTGATAGACCGCATAGAGCGCCGCCAGCATCGCCAACAGCACTTGCGCGGTGCAAATATTGCTGGTCGCCTTTTCACGGCGGATATGCTGTTCGCGGGTCTGCATCGCCATGCGAAGCGCCCGATTTCCCTCTGAATCGATCGAAACCCCGATGATCCGGCCCGGCATCTGGCGCTTGAATTCCTCGCGCGTCGCGAAATAGGCGGCATGCGGGCCGCCATAGCCCATCGGCACACCGAAGCGCTGGGTATTGCCGACCGCAATGTCAGCCCCCGCTTCGCCCGGTGGCGTCAATTTGACCATCGCCAGGATATCGGCGGCGACGGTGACAAGACCGCCCTTGTCATGAACTTTACCGACCACCGGCGCCAGTTCGCGCACCGCGCCACCCGAACCGGGATACTGGATCAGGGCGCCGAAAATATCGTGCTGGTCCAGGTCCACGTCCGGGTCGCCGACCACCACCTCGATCTCCATCGGCCGGGCTCGGGTCTGGATGACCGCGATGGTCTGCGGGTGACAGTCATGGTCGACGAAGAAAATATTGGATTTGCCCTTGGTAAGGCGATGCGACATGGCCATCGCCTCGGCCGCCGCCGTCGCCTCGTCCAAGAGCGAGGCGTTGGCCAGTTCCATGCCGGTCAGATCCATCACCATCTGCTGGAAGGCGAGCAGCACCTCCAACCGGCCCTGGCTGACCTCGGCCTGATACGGGGTATAGGCGGTGTACCACCCGGGGTTCTCCAGCACATTGCGCTGGATCACCGGCGGCATGATGGTACCGTGATAGCCCATGCCGATCATCGAAATGAACACGTTATTGCGCGCGGCGACGCGGCGCAGGATCGCCTGGGTTTCGCGCTCGGTCAGCAACGGCGGCAGGTCCAGCGGCTCGTCATCGGACCGGATAATATCCGGCACCGCCTTGTCGATCAGCCCGTCCAGTGAGTCCAGACCGAGATGATCGAGCATCTCCGCGATCTGCGGCTCGCCCGGACCAATATGGCGCCGGATAAAATCACCGCGCATTTTCAGCTCATCAAGGGTTGATCGTGTTTTCGACATGGCTTGAAACTCCGAAGGTGATGCGCGGCGGTTCAGCCGCGATAATAACGTTGTTCGACGAACGGCATTTTGGCGACGCTCATTGGCAGGGACTTACCGCGCACCACGGCATTCACTTTGGTGCCGACAATCGCCAGGTCGGCATCGACATAACCCATGGCCACCGGCGCTTCCATGGTGGGGCCAAAACCGCCGCTGGTCACCTGACCGACTGTCTTGTCCGCGTCATCCTGCAGTTCCGCGCCTTCGCGCACCGGTGCGCGACCGTCGGGCAATAGTCCAACGCGCCGGCGGGCCGGGCCGGCGGCAATCTGCTGCTCCACGATCCCGGCGCCCGGATAGCCCAGCTCGCGCTCGCCACCCTGGCGACGGGCCATGCCGATGGCCCAAACCAGCCGTGCTTCAACCGGCGTGGTTTCTGTGTCGATATCATGGCCGTACAGGCAAAGACCGGCCTCCAGACGGAGCGAGTCCCGCGCACCCAGCCCGATTGGCGACACCTCGTCCTCGGCAAGCAGCCGGCGGGCCAAGGCGTCGGCCTTGGCAGCGGGAACCGAGATTTCAAAGCCGTCTTCGCCGGTATAGCCGGAGCGGGTAACAAAACAGTCCGCGCCCATGATTTCCACTTGCCGGGCCGTCATGAAAACCATTTCCGCCGTTTCCGGTGCGAGGCGCGCCATCACCGCGCCGGCCGCCGGTCCTTGCAACGCCAGCAACGCACGATCGGCAAGTTCGGTGATGTCGCATTGCCCGCCGATATTTCCGCGCATATGCGCGATATCCTGCGCCTTGCAGCCGGCGTTGACCACGACGAACAGGTGATCGCCGGTGTTGCTCACCATCAGATCGTCGAGAATTCCGCCCTTGGCGGTGGTGAACAACGCATAACGCTGTCGCCCCGCGCCAAGTCCCACGATATCGGCTGGCACCAATGTCTCCACAGCCGCCGCGGCGCCGGCGCCCGCTAGGCGCACCTGGCCCATATGCGAGACATCGAACAGGCCGGCCGCCTGGCGCGTATGCCGATGTTCGTCGAGAATTCCCGTGTACTGTACCGGCATCGCGTAGCCCGCGAACGGAACCATGCGCGCGCCCAGTTCCACATGCAGGTCGAACAGCGGGGTTCGCGCAAGCTCTTCCTGCGATCCGGTATCTTCGGCCATGGGTGTTTCCTTCTCCACTCGTGCCGGCCCGCGCTGTCACGGGCCGTATGGACGATATACGTGTTTCTTATACGAAACTTAACAGGGGGGCAAGCGGGATCGCCGTATATCCCGCCGGAAAGAGTTGCCGATCCCCTACCCGTTCGGGGCTTGTCATCTGGGTCCACCTTGTCGGACGCTGGCTTGTCAGCCGGTGGACACCCAAAGGATCGTGGCGTCTTCCTCGCTGACCGATACACAGGCATGGCCCATGTCGCTGTCGTAATAGACTGAGTCGCCTGCGGCGAGGGCAACGGGTTCATAAAATTCGGTATAGAAGGCAATACTTCCATCGAGCACATAAAGGAACTCTTCACCCGGATGACGCACCCAACTCGCAAACTCGTCGAACCGGCGCGCGCGCACCGTGGTTTTGAATGGGATCATCTTGCGCTGAGCCAACTCGACGCTGAGAAGTTCATGCTCGTAGGTCGCTGTAACCCTTGGCCGGCCTTCCCCCAAACGGGTAATCGTGCGTCGACCCGACGCCGTGTGAGATTCCGTCGCGACGAACAACTGCGGCAATTCTATCTCCATTCCCGCCGCAAGTTTCTGCACCACGTCGAAGGTCGGCGACATTTGTTCGTTTTCAATTTTGGACAGGGTGGATCGCGCCAGGCCGGTTCGCTTGGCCGCATCTTCCAGTGTCCAGTGATTGCGCCGGCGAATCTCCCGGACTCGCTGCCCCAGTTTCAGGGGTTGAAATTTCAGGGGCGTCCCACCCGCGGTTCCGCGCATCTGCGGTGTCGTCAATTTCCGATTGGCCATTCCGCTTGCGCCTTTTTCCTGGAGGCATTCGATATATGTTTATGATAATGGACAAGAGCCTATTTTCAGGCAATAATCAACAACTTTTCCTATTGGAAACATTGTTTGGCGCCAATCTGGAGCAAAGGATATGAGCCTCAGTATCTTCGAGCTTTTCAAAATCGGAATCGGACCGTCCAGTTCACACACGATCGGCCCGATGTGGGCTGCACACCGTTTCATTCTGGAATTGGACTCGCGAAACCTGATCGATACAACCGATAGTGTCGAGGTGGGGCTATACGGTTCATTGGCGCTGACTGGACACGGGCACGCCACCGACAAGGCCATCATGTTGGGCCTGATGGGCGAAACGCCCGACAAGGTGGATTCCGACGCCGCCGACGAAATGCATGCGGCGGTGCGCGAAACCGGGACGTTAAAGCTGATGGGCCGCAAACTCGTCCCCTTCCAGGAAAACAAACAACTGATCTTCAATTATGAGGATTTACTGCCAAAGCATTCCAATGGCATGCGTTTTCTGGCTTATGGCAACAACGGCGACGTGCTGCATGAGGGTATCTACTATTCGGTCGGCGGCGGTTTTGTGATCAGCGATGAGGAGGCGGAGGCCAACGACGGCGAAGCCGGAAG
>CAXMQC010000390.1:0-2654 GCA_964195285.1 Akkermansiaceae bacterium | reverse complement strand
TGATCCTTGGGATTATTCAAACCTGCAGGTAATCCCGTGTCTCATCCTCCAGCGCCAGGGCGGTCAGCTTGCCGCCAAAGACGGCGCCGGTGTCGATGCCGATGCGGTTGGGGCGGATTTCCGGAAATTCTCGCGGCGTGTGGCCATGCACCACCAAGAAGCCGTGATCTTCGTCCGAATCCAGAAACCTGTTGCGAATCCATAGCATGTCCGCCGCAGTCTGGTCTTCCAGCGCACGGCCGGGCCGGATGCCGGCATGAACGAACAGGTAGTCGCCCTCAATATGGTGGAGCACGAGTCCAGCCATGAATTGCCGGTGCCGGTCGGGCAATAATTCGTCCAGCGAGTCGCGCAAGTCGCTTGAATCGGGCTGCCACAGGCTATGGCCGCGTATATCTACTCCGTATTCTTCAAGTGTATCCAGCCCGCCATTGTGAAACCAGCCGGACGAACTGTCGCCAGTCTCGAGGAAATGCAGCATGAAATCCTCGTGATTTCCCTTGAGGAAAATTGTCTCGAAGCCGGGTAGTGGATCGTCGGCCAGGCGTTCGACGACACCCGGACAATCGGGGCCGCGGTCGATGTAGTCGCCCAGATAGACCACGACCTTGCGCGTCGCGTCGCGCCGGTCCGCATCGGCGCGGATCATCGCATGCATCAGGTCCAGTTTGCCGCTTTCGCCATGGATATCGCCGATCGCGTAAACCACGCTGCCGGGTGGCACGCAGGGCGCCGCCTTGATGTCGGGGCTGTTCAACTCCGAGGCGCGTATTTCGCCAGGATACGCTGCAAGGTGCGACGGTGCATTTTCAACCGCCGCGCGGTTTCCGACACGTTGCGGCCGCATTGCTCGTAAACCCGCTGAATATGTTCCCAGCGCACCCGGTCGGCCGACATCGGGTCTTCCGGTGGTGGAGGCAAAGCGCGCTCGGTTTCGGTCAGCGCCGCCGTGATGGCGTCGGCATCCGCCGGTTTCGCCAGATAATCCACCGCGCCGGCCTTCACCGCCGCAACCGCGGTTGCGATATTCCCGTATCCGGTCAGCATCACGATACGCATGTCTTCGCGCGCCTCGCGCAAGGCCTCGACGACCTCGAGCCCGTTGCCGTCGGCCAGCCGTAAATCGACGACCGCGTAGCTTGGCGGCGCCGCCCTTGCCGCGCTCAATCCCTCGGCCACGCTGGCCGCGGTCGCGACGATGAACCCGCGATCCTCCATGGCGCGCGCCAGCCGGTTGCGCAGCGGCGCGTCATCATCGACGATTAAAAGATTCTTTTCCTCGCCAATTTCACCCATCTACCCGCAACCAGCCGATTACCGGCTAATCCCCCGAATGATCCTGCTCGATAGCTTCAAGCATAGCGCGCGGCCAGCGTATGACAACCTCCGCGCCTTCATCGTTGGCGAACGAAATCGCCGCGCCGGTCCGTTCCAACAACGTCTGTGCGATGAAAATTCCAAGCCCCATATGGCCTTCCTCGTCGCGCCGGCTGGAAACATAGGGCTCGCCTATCGTTAGCAGCACGTCAGTGGCGAAGCCCGGCCCATCGTCGAGGATACTGATTTCCGTCTCCTCCGCCGACCAGGCGATGGTGACTTCGACCTTTTGGTGGGCGAATTGCACCGCATTTTGTATCAGCGTCCCGATCGCCAGCAGGATTTCCGGGCTGCGCGCGATCTCCGGCTCTGTCGAATCGTCGCGTGGGTCGCGGCCTATATCCAGTACGATACTTTCGCGGTCGCGCTCATGGGATTTGGCTGCTTCCTCGATCAGCGCCGACAAGGGGGCATGCCGGAACGGCATGCTGCCCATCTCGCCGGGATGGCGTGACAATTCGGCCAGAATATCACGGCACCGGTTGGATTGGCTGATCAACAGCTCGACATCTTCGGCAAACACGCTGTCGGTCGGTACCGTCCGCGACAGCTCGCCGGCGACCACGGCGATCGTGGCAAGCGGCGAGCCCAATTCATGCGCCGCCGCCGCCGCCAATCCGCCGACCGCCGCGAAACGCTGTTCACGGGCCAGTGCCTGGCGCGTCTCGGCGAACGCTTCCGACATTCTGCGGGACTCCTCGGCAACCGACCAGACATAGGCCGAAACGAACACCGCGGCCACCGACAGGCCGGTCCACATGCCCAACAGATAAATCGGGGGGTGGGAAAAACCTCCCGGCGGGTCCCAAGGAAGCGGCATGTGCCACAATCCGAGAAAGGTTATGCTGGCAATCGACAGCGCGACCAGTGTTGCGGTCGCGTTGCGCGACAGGATGGTGGCCGAAACGGTTACCGGCGCCAGGATCAGGATGGCGAACGGGTTGTGCAGCCCGCCGGTCAGGAACAACAGGACGACCAACTGCAGCAGGTCGAAGCCCAGCATCAGGGCGGCCTCGCGGTCGCCCAGCCGTGCTCTCGGCGCCCGCCTGGTTGCCAGCCAGCCGTTGGAGGCCGCCGACGCGGCGATCGCCACGAAACAGGCGGTGAGCGGCAATTAGAAACCCATGCCGAACCGCACGGTCAGGATCGCCACGGCCTGACCACCGACCGCAATCCAGCGGATCAGGGTCAGCGTGCCGACCCGCAAACGCCCGATCCGCGCGATCACCGACCTGTGCCGCTCGCTGAACCTCGCTGTTTGCGAATTGGATTGCTCG
>CAXMQC010000389.1:0-3427 GCA_964195285.1 Akkermansiaceae bacterium | reverse complement strand
ACCCCCAGCAAGATCGCCGCCCCGCCGCCGACCTGTGGCGAACATAGCGATGAAGTGTTGGGCGAACTGGGTTACAGTACCGACGAGATCGCCGATTTCCGCGAAGCGGGGGTTGTCTGACCGCGGCTGTGCTGCATTTTCCTGTTTCTATTTTCATCAAACCCAAGGATGACCCGCTAATGAGTTCCGAAAAAATTCTCGGCCATGTCCAGGACGGCATCGGCCATATCATCTTCAATAATCCGGAAAAGCGTAACGCCGTGTCGCTGGATATGTGGCTGCGCATGGCGGAATTGCTGGATGACTATGAAAAAGATCCGGCGGTCAGCCTGGCGGTCCTGTCGGGCGCCGGCGGCAAGGCCTTTGTGTCGGGCGCCGACATCTCCAAATTCGAGAGCGAACGCTCGTCGGAAGAGGCCGTCAAGGAATATGGCCGGGTGACCGGCGAGAGTTACAACAAACTGCAGAACTTCCCCAAGCCGACGATCGCCAAGATCAACGGCTATTGCGTGGGCGGCGGCGTCGCCCTGGCGGTCAGTTGCGATATCCGGATCTGCGAGGAAGGGTCGCGGTTTTCGGTGCCCGCGGCCAAGCTGGGCCTCGGTTATCAGGCGAAATATGTCAAACGCCTGGCCGATCTTGTCGGCCCCTCCTTCACCAAGGAAATATTCTTCACGGCCCGCCTGTTCGACGCGACCGAAGCAAGGCAGATGAACCTGGTCAATCGCGTGGTGCCGGCCGACGAGCTGGACGCTTATGTCGCCGACTATGCCGAGCGCATCACCGCCAATGCGCCGCTGACCATCCTGGCGCTGAAGGCGTCGGTGGGCGAACTCAGCAAGGATCCGGGCGACCGCGACATGGCGCGCTGCGATGCGCTGGTCGATGCCTGTTTCAAGAGCCAGGATTACCTAGAAGGCCGCAGCGCTTTCCTGGAAAAACGCAAACCCGAATTTACGGGCAGCTAAGCCATGAAATACGCATTGGGCGATGTGTCCGTTCAAACCGAGGGCGACGACTATTGGATCGCGCCCAACGCCGTCGTGATCGGCGACGTCCATCTGGCGAAGAACGCCAGCATCTGGTGGAATTGCGTGGCGCGCGGCGATTCCGAGACCATCACGCTGGGCGAGAATGTGAATATCCAGGACGGCTCGGTGCTGCATGCCGATCCGGGCTATCCCCTGGTGCTGGAGAAAAACGTGTCGGTCGGCCATATGGTGATGCTGCATGGCTGTACGGTTGGCGAGGGCTCGCTGATCGGCATCGGCAGCGTCATCCTGAACGGCACGAAAATCGGCAAGAACTGCCTGATCGGCGCCAACACGCTGATCGCCGAGAACAAGGAGATCCCGGATGGCTCGATGGTGCTGGGCTCGCCGGGCAAGGTGGTGAAGCAACTCACGGAAGAGCAGCAGGCCAATCTGTTGCGGATCGCCGATCATTACGTGGCCAACCACCAGCGCTACAAACGCGACCTCAAGCCGATGGACTGAGCCATGGAACGGCTGTCACCGCGGGACGTCAAAACGCGACTGACCAGTGGCGGCGAGATCGCCTTGCTGGATGTTCGCGAGCATGGGCAGTATGGCGACGGGCACCCCTTCTTCGCCGTGGCGCTGCCCTACAGCCGGCTTGAGGCCGGCGCGCCCCGCCTGTTGCCCTGCAAGGCGGCACCGATTGTCCTATTGGATAACGGCGACGGCGTGGCGGAAAAGGCAGCGGCGCGGCTGGCGGCGCTGGGCTACCGGAACGTCGCGGTGCTCGAGGGTGGCGCGTCGGCCTGGACGGCCGCCGGTTACACGCTGTTCGAAGGCGTGAACGTGCCCAGCAAGGCGTTCGGCGAGATGGTCGAGCATGCCCGTGGGACCCCGAACATCGACGCCGCCGGCCTGAAGGCGATGCAGGATCGCGGCGAGGATTTCGTCCTCTTGGATGGGCGGACGGTCGCCGAATACCGCAAGATGAACATTCCCGGCGGCATCTGCTGCCCCAATGCCGAGCTGGGCCACCGCTTGGCCGGCCTGGTGCCGGACGAGGAAACTCCCATCGTGGTCAACTGCGCCGGGCGCACCCGCAGCATCATGGGGGCGCAGTCGCTGATCGATCTGGGGTTCCGCAATCCCGTCCAGGCGCTGGAAAACGGCACCCAGGGCTGGATGTTGGCCGGCTTCGAGCTGGAGCACGGCGCCGACCGGCTCTACCCGGAAGAGCTCGGTGCTGCAGAACTGGCCGAATCGCGTGCCCGCGCCGCCGATTTCATTGCCAGGCACGAAATTCCCGTGGTCGATCCTGAAACCCTTCGGCAATGGCAAACCGATGCCGAGCGCAGCCTGTACCTGCTGGACGTGCGCACGATCGAGGAATATGCGCGCGGCCATCACGCACAGGCGGTTCACGCGCCCGGCGGGCAGCTGGTGCAGGCGACCGACCAGTGGGTCGCGGTGCGCGGCGCGCGCCTGGTGCTGATGGACGATACCGGCCTGCGCGCAGCGATCTGCGCCTGGTGGCTGCGCCAGATGGGCCACGACGCGGTGGTACTGGGCGAGGATGTCTCAGGCATGGCGGGTGGGGCGCAGGCGAGCGCAACATCGTCGCTGCCGGAAATCACTCCCGCAACCCTGGCCGCGGCGTTGAACGACGGGTCCGTCCTGTTGCTGGACCTGCAAGGCAGCATGGCCCACCGCGCCGGCCATATCGCGGGCGCCCGCTGGGCGACCCGGCCGCGCCTCGACCGCCTGGATCTGCCGGCCGGAAAACCGATCGTCCTGACGGTGGCCGACCGGCGCATCGCGGACCTCGCCGCCAGCGACCTCGCAGAGGCCGGCCATCGCGACATATCCTTCCTGACCGGGACCGAGGCCGACTGGCGCGCCGCCGGTTTGGCGATGACCGCTACGCCAGGCAATCCGCCGGATGTCGACTGCATCGATTATCTGTTCTTCGCGCATGAACGCCACACCGACAATCTGGACGCGTGCCGCCAGTACCTGGCCTGGGAAATCGCCCTGATCGGCCAGATGGACGCGCAGGAGAAGGGGGCGTTCCGGATGGCGGAGTGAGGTGATTTAGCCGAGGGCGCTGGCGATGATGTAGGCGCCCAGCAGCAAGAGGGCGACGAAGAAGACCCGCCGGAACAGCGGCTCCGGCAGGTTTTGCCGAATCCGCCGGCCGGCGACCATGCCGGCGATGGCCGGCAGCAGTGCCAGGGCGGAAAGGCCGCCGAGTTCGACTGTCAGCAGGTTGTTGCCCTGCAAGGCGACGGCGAGCGCCAATGTGGATACCGTAAACAGCATGCCCATGGCCTGGAT
Source organism: Akkermansiaceae bacterium (assembly GCA_964195285.1). GTDB lineage: Bacteria > Pseudomonadota > Alphaproteobacteria > UBA8366 > JADFVY01 > JADFVY01. The sequence continues at coordinate 116 of CAXMQC010000389.1, read as the reverse complement.
CAACATGTCCCGCGATAGCCCGAGCGCTTGCAGGAACAACACGCCCGGCACCACGAACGACCCCGTCATCCCGGTCAATATGCCGTTTGCCGTGCCCAGCAGCGGGCCGGCCCACA
>CAXMQC010000388.1:0-3625 GCA_964195285.1 Akkermansiaceae bacterium | reverse complement strand
TACCGTTGGGTGGCCGGGTGGGGGAGCGGGCCGGTGCCGGTTCCGCGCATGCGGAACATATCTTTAACCCATCGCCTCGCTGGTCGCCAGTTCCGCGAGGGTGGCGCGCAGTTCCGCGATGCCGACGCCCTTGACGGCACTGGTCGCCACGATCTCTGGATTGGCCGCGGCGCGTTTTCGGATTTCCGCCTCGATTTCCTCATCGCGCTTCGCCAGGTCGCCCGCTTTCACCTTGTCGGCCTTGGTCAGCACGATCTGATAGACCACCGCGGCCTCGTCCAGCATATCCATGACCTGGCGGTCGGACATCTTCAAGCCATGGCGTGCATCGATCAGCACGCAGAGCCGCCGCAGCCCGACCCGGCCCTTCAGATATTTCCGGATCAGCCGGTTCCAGCGGTCGACCTCGCCCTTCGGCGCCTTGGCATAGCCATATCCCGGCAGGTCGACGATGGTCAGCCGGTCGCCGAGGTTGAAAAAATTGAGTTGTTGCGTGCGGCCCGGCGTGTTGCTGGTCCGCGCCAGCGTCTTGCGGCCGGTCAGCGCGTTGATCAGGCTGGATTTGCCGACGTTCGATCGTCCGGCGAAGGCGACTTCGGGCAAAACATCGGCGGGCAGATCGTCGATCCGCGCCACGCCCATGACGAAGCTGCATTCCTTCGCAAACAACAGCCGGCCCGCTTCCAGCGCCTCTTCATTCGGCCCCTGCGCGTTATCCGGGGTGTCGTGGTCCATGGGCCGGGTCCTTCCGGCCTCGCTACGTGTTTTTCTGCTGTTGCATCTGCTTTTCCATCTTCTTCATGATGGTATATTGCTGCGCAATGGACAGCAGGTTGTTCCAGGTCCAGTAGATCACCAGCCCGGCCGGGAACGTCCCCAGGAAGAAGGTGAAGACCAGCGGCAGCATGCTCATGATGCGCGCCTGCATCGGGTCCGGCGGCGGCGGGTTAAGCTTCTGCATGGCATACATCGACAGGCCCATCAGGATCGGCCAGATGCCGATATTCGCGATCGCCAGATAGGCCGGCACGTTCCAGTCGATCAGCCCGAACAGGGTCAGCGCGCCAAGCGGATCCGGGGCCGACAAATCGACGATCCAGCCGAAGAACGGCGCGTGGCGCATCTCGATGCTGACGAACAGCACCTTGTAGAGCGAAAAGAAAATAATCATCTGCGGGATGATCGGCAGACAGCCGGCCGCCGGATTTACCTTCTCGCGTTTGTACAGCTCCATGGTTTCCTGGTTGAGCCGCATCCGGTCGTCGCCGTAGCGTTCCTTCAACTCCTTCATCTTGGGCGCCAGAAGCTTCATCTTGCTCATGGACTTGTAGGACTTGTTGGCGATCGGGAACAAAAGCGCCTTGAGGATCAGCGTCAGGGTCAGAATCGCCAGGCCGAAATTGCCCCACCAGCCGAACAGAACGTCGAGCGTGATGAACATCGGCTTGGTCAGGAAGTAGAACCAGCCGAAATCCACCGCCAGATCGAAATTCGGGACATTGGCTTCCTCGGCGTAGCGGTCGAGCAGGGACAGCTCCTTGGCGCCGGCGAACAGCCTTGCTGTATATTCACTCGCGTTGCCGGGTTGGGTCAGGGCCGCCGGCGCCAGATAGTCGGCCTGATAGATCTTCACGCCGTCCTGTTCGCTCATCTTGAAGGTAGCGTCCATCGGCTGGCTTTGGTCCGGGATTACGGCGGCCAGCCAGAACTTGTCGGTAATGCCGAGCCAACCGCCGCTGGCCTGGACGAGGACCGGTGCCTCTTCCAGTTCGTCGTAGTCGACCTCGGTCAGGGTGTCGTCGAATACGCCCAGCAGGCCTTCGTGCAGTATGTAAAAGCCCAGCGTCTCGGGCGTCCCGAAACGGCGCACCAACGCGTAGGGCCGCAGATTGACCGCCGACTGCGCCTGGTTGCGCACCCGCTGGGTGACCGCGATCATGAAGTTTTCGTCGATCGAAAATTCCTGCTCGAAGACCAGTCCGGCGCCGTTGTTCCAACTAAGGGTTACCGGCGATTCCGGGCTAAGCGTGTCGTTGTCGGCGGTCCAGACCGTATCGCTCTGCGGTACCGCGACATCCTTCTGCTTGCTCCAGCCGAATTTGGCGAAATAGGCGTTGCTCGCCCCGACCGGGTTGAACAGCGTGATGTTGGGACTCGAAAAGTCGACGGTCTCGCGGTAATCCTTGAAAATGATGTCGTCGATAACGGCGCCGGTCAGGGCGATCGACCCGATCAGGCGCGGCGACCTGATTTTCACCCGTTCGGATTGCGCCCGCGCCTCGGCCCGGGGCAAGGCGCTGCTTACGTCCCCCGCGGGCTGCAGCTCGACGCCGCCAGCGCCTACCGGGTCCAGGGGATCGGCCTGGCTTGGCGGTTGGCCGGCGACCGGTTGTTCCTGCCCCGGCGTCGCCGGCGCCTGTTCGCGCGGCGCGATAACAAGAAATTGCCAGCCCAACAGGACGATCGCCGACAGGACAATGGCCAATAGCAGGTTCTTCTGATCGCTCATAAACTTCCACCCTCATGGCCATGCGGCAGGCCGACGTGATCCGACGTCGGTCCGCAATGTCCGCAGCTTTTGTTTTCATCGATTTCGGGCACCGGGTCGTAGCCCCATCCGCCCCAGGGATTGCATCTAAGCATGCGCCGCAATATCAACCACCCGCCCCTGATCGCGCCGTGCCGCGTGATCGCGGTCATGCCGTAGGCCGAGCAGGATGGCCAGTAGCGGCAACTGCCCGGCAAAAGCGGGGAAATGAAAAGCTGGTAGCCGCGGATTGCACCGCGCATGATGGTCCCGGCAAGGCCCATGAATTCCTTCACTTCCGTTCCACATCGTCGTCGCACCAGGCGCCGACCCGCTTGAGCGCGGCCTTCATATCTTCCAGCAGGGCCGTAAATGGCCTGCCGGCGGTTCCGGCCCGCGCGATCAGCACGTAGTCGTAACCGCTTTTGCCATGCGCCGGGATGACCTGTTCGGCCACCACTCGCAACCGCCGCTTGGCCCTGTTGCGAACCACCGCTCCGCCGACCTTGCGGCTGGCTGTGTAGCCGACGCGCGACGCGCCGCCCTGATCGTCACGGCGGCGCGCTTGCAATACAAGTCCGGGCATCGCCCATTTTTTTTTCGCGCCTGCAACGCGCAGGAATTCCGATCGCCGCTTTAGCCGTTCCACGGCCGGCGGCCCAATGTCAGGCGGACAGACGCTTGCGGCCCTTCGCGCGGCGTCGCGCAAGGACAATACGGCCGTTCTTTGTTGCCATCCGTGACCGGAAACCGTGGCGGCGTTTGCGGACAAGGCGGCTAGGTTGAAATGTGCGTTTCACGTCATTCTCCAAACGCAGGCAGAAAATCAAGGCCCGCTGTATAGAGGCTCGCCAGAGGCAAGTCAATTACCAGCGGCAACAGTTTTGCCGGGGATTCACGGTATGGTGACTCGCTCCGCGGCAGGCTGTACATTAAATGTGTACCGATGACGGAGGTTCAAGCGATTATTCAGGACGGGACAGAGTCCGGCGAGGGTGTTGCGGATACGCCACCTTCCGGGAACAAAATGGATGCAAGCGGCGGCGCCGACAGAGACGCTCGCGGCAATGGGAATCTGCGTTTTATTTCGGCCCGGCG
>CAXMQC010000387.1:0-6064 GCA_964195285.1 Akkermansiaceae bacterium | reverse complement strand
TCGCGCTGGCCGTCACTCAGGATTTCGGTCTCATCGTCGAGTTGCGCCAACACCCAGCGCCGAAAGCCCGGCACCGGCGACAGCGTGGCGAAGGTCCGGAGATCCTCGAACTCGCGCTGCAGTTCCTCCACCACCTGCTTGATAAGGAAGTTGCCGAAGCTGACCCCGCGCAGGCCATCCTCGCAGTTGGAAATCGAATAGAACACCGCCGTGCGCGCCGTCTCGGCGGCGATCGGCTGCCGGTCCTTGGCCAGCACTGGCGCAATCTCGCCCGGCGTTTCCACGGTCAACGCGACCTCGACGAAAATCACCGGCTCGCGCGGCACCGCCGCGTGGAAAAACGCATAGAGCCGGCGGTCGGGCGCCCCGACCCGGCGCTGCAGGTCTTCCCAATCCTGGATTGCATGAACCGCCTCGTGAAGGATGATCTTTTCCAGAATGTCAGCCGAGGTCGACCAGTCGATACGCCGCAATTCCAGAAAGCCCCGGTTGAACCAGCTGGCGAACAGGTGGCTGAAATCGGTGTCCAGCACCGCCAGCCTGGGTTCCGCCTGTATTGCGCGAAACAGATCACGGCGCATGGCGACGAGATCGCGGGTCCCGCCCGGTGCCCGGTTCAGCCGCCTGATCAGCTCCTGGCTGCGCGGTTCCGCGACATAGCTCAGGGACCGCGCCTCGGCCTCGTCATGTCCTTTGAGATAAGCCTCGATGGCCTTGTCCAGCGCATCGCGGTCGGGCCCCAGTTCCTCCAGCATGGCGATGAAGAAATCGCATTTCTCCTGCTCTGTCAGGCTCGCATAGCGATCCAGAAAGCCCCGGGCCCGCGCCACACCCCTGGCTTCTCCCCGTTCGGTAAGCAGGGCGTGGCATTCGGCAATCATTCCCTTGCCGGAAGACGGTTCCAGCAGCGAGCGGCCGGCATCGGTGATGCGCTGAAGGAAGTCGTTGAAAAATTGCGTGGTGATCATCGGGCGGGTATCTGCAAGGTAATGGGGCGATTCAATTCTTTGGTTCGTTGACGATCTTTTCGCCCTCGGTCAGGGTCCAGGTCACGATGCCCTTCAACGTCTTGCCCAGCGCCTCGTCGAAGGAGCCGACGATGGCCTCCATCGAGTTTTTCTCGGCCATGATGACATATTCGAATGTCCGGGACGCTGTGATAATCCGTTGCGGCATTTTGACCAGTTTGGCGGCGATACGCACGCGAATTGCCGGCGCATCGCCCGATCCCGTCGCGCCTTCCGCCGACTGCCCGGATACCGTTACGCGGTTATACTCCGCCTGGAATTCTCTCAGCTCGGTCTTCAAGACGATGTTGGACCGCAGACCGATGGAATCCCGCCCGACCGCGATAATCTTGCCGGAATTCTCGAAGCTTTCCACCAACAGCCGCAGCACCATCTCCGGCGCCCGGTCGGTCCAGTTCGTGCGCGCGAAATAATCCAGCTCGATGGGGCTGTAGGCGACCGCGATGCGCTGGGTATCGAGCCCGGCCGGCGAAGCCGTCTGCTCGACCAGTAGCTGCCAATCCACCTTGGGCAGATCATCCGGATAGGTGCTTTTCGGCGTCAACACATAGAGCTGCGACCGCTCGCCAGTGCCGGGCAGGGAAAGGTCGCAGGATGCAGCCAGTGCCACCGCGGCCATTATGGCCAGCGCCTTCGCGCCGCGCATCCACGGCCGGGAATTTCGCATCATTGCACTTCCACCCCTTGTTGTTTGTCGCCGAACAGGAATCGCGCCGGGTCGCGCTCGATCTGTTCCACCAGCCGGCTCAACGCGGAAACCAGCACCCGCGCCTCGGCCATCAGCTGGCTGAACTCATAAAGCCCGGTCTGGCTGAAATTAGTCAGCGAATCGCTGTTTTCGGTCAACAGTTTTGCGAAACCGTCGGCCGCCACGGCGAGGCTCGCCACCGCCTGTTTCACGCTGCCCAGAACGGCCCGCGTATCCTTTGCCACGCCGCTGACATCGCCCTCGATATTCGCCAGCATGGTGTTGGCGCGGCTGGTAACGATGCGTAATTCCTCCATCACCCGCGCGCCCTCGTCCAGCATTATCGCGATATCGTCGGTGCTGCCGGCCAGCCCGCCGGTCAGGTCGCGCACATTTTCCATGGTGCTGGAGCCGTCCGAGATCAGCTTCTTCAGATCGTCGGAACTGCCGGCCAGCGTGCCGGTGAGTTCGTGCACATCCTTCATGGTGCCGGCGCCCTCGGCCAATATACTGTCGATATTGTCCGAGTTTTCGGCCAGCACCGCGGTCAGCTTGCGCACATCCTCGACCGCGCCCGCCCCCTCGCTCAACAGCTTGTCGATATCGCCGCTGCTGTTCGACAGCGCGCCGGTGGTGTTTTCGATATTTTGAAGAATATTGCCGATGCGTTGCTGATTTTCCGGGCCGAGCAGCTTTTCCAGCATCGCGATCACCTCGATGGCGCGGTTCAGCATCTTCGGCGCCGCCTCGAAGATCGCCGCCAGTTCCGACGGCCGCGACTTGATGACCGGCCGCCGCTGGCCGGGCGCCGCCTTCAGCGCCGCCGCGGCCTGGGTGCCGCCGGTCAACTGAATATAGGACAGCCCTGTTATGCCCTGGATCCCCAGCGTAGCCTCGGTATCCTCCCTGATCGGCGTATCGGCCGCGACCTCGATGACGACCAGCACGCGTTCGACATTTTCCGGGTCGATCTTCATGTCGATGACGCCGCCCACCGGAATGCCGCGATATTGCACCGCGTTGCCCGGTTTCAGCCCGGCCACGCTGCCATCGAAATAGATGTCGTACAGCGCCAGCGCCTCGTCGGTGCGGGTGCCGGTGATCCACATGGCGGCGAACACCAGCCCCAGCATCCCGGCGATGACGAAGAGCCCGACAATCAGATAGCTGGCGCGTGTTTCCATTTCCGTCTCTTCAGCCCGTACCGCCGTCCGCTGCCTCGAGCGAGGCGCGGGCCCGCGGTCCGTGGAAATATTCCTGTATCCAGGGATGCGAGTCGCTCATATGCTCCGCCATTGTGCCCACGCGCACCTTTTTGTCCACCAGTACCGCGATACGGTCGCAAATGGCGATCAGGCTGTCCAGGTCGTGGGTCACCATCACCACGGTCAGCCCGAGGCTCTGCTGCAGGTCGCGGATCAGCGAATCGAAGGCCGCGGCGCCGATTGGGTCCAGCCCCGCCGTCGGCTCGTCGAGGAAGACGATCTCCGGGTCCAGCGCCAGCGCCCGGGCCAGGCCGGCGCGCTTGCGCATGCCGCCCGACAGTTCGCTCGGGCGCTTCGGCCCGGCATCCGGCGGCAGCCCCACCATGGCGATCTTCAGCGCCGCCAGCTCGTCCATCAGCGCCTGGTCGAGACGCAGATGTTCGCGCATCGGCGCCTGCACGTTCTCGGTCACGCTCAGCGAGGAAAACAAGGCGCCATCCTGGAACAGCACGCCGCAGCGGGTCTGGGTGGTGGCGCGGGCCGCGGCGTCCAGGCGTGCGACGTCGACGCCCAACAGCTCGATGGTGCCGGCGCGCGGCCGGTTCAGCCCCAGCACGGTGTTCATCAGCACCGACTTGCCGGTACCCGACCCGCCGACCAGCCCCAGCACCTCGCCGCGCATCACGTCCAGATCCAGCCCGTCATGGATCACCTGTTTGCCGAACTGGTTGACCAGCCCGCGAATCCGGATCACCACATCCGCCGACATGATCTATATCCCCATGGCTGCAAACATGATCGAGAACACCGCGTCGGCGACGATCACCAGGAAGATCGACAGCACCACCGAGCGCGTCGTCAGCCGCCCGACGCCCTCCGCGCCGCCGGACACCCGCAGGCCCTGATAACAACCGACGACGGCGATCAGATAGGCGAAGACAGGTGCCTTGACCATGCCGACCATGAAATGATTCAGGGTCATCGCCTCCTGCAGCCGGTTCAGGAACTGCACCGCCGCCATGTCGAGGCTGACGATGGCCATGGCGGCGCCGCCGACCATGCCGACGAAGACCGAAAACAGGGTCAGGATCGGCAGCGTGATGATCAGCGCGTTGATCCGCGGCAGCACCAGGATCTCCATCGGGTCCAGGCCCAGCGCCTGCATCGCGGCGATCTCCTCGTTGACCTTCATGGTACCGATCTGGGCGGTGAAGGCCGAGCCCGACCGCCCGGCCACCATGATCGAGGTCAACAGCACCCCGATCTCGCGCGGGATGGTGATTGCCAGCATGTCGATGGTGAGGAACTCGGCCCCGAATTTGCGCAGCTGAATCGCCCCCTGATAGGCCAGCACGACGCCGATCAAAAATGACATCAGCCCGACAATCGGCAGCGCGTTCAGCCCGGTCTGCTCGATCTGGTTGGTCAGCGACACCAACCGGAAGCGGCGCGGCCGCGCAAACGCGCGAATGCCGGTGATCATCGCCAATCCTATGAAGGCGGTCAGCGCCACCGCCTCATGGCCGGCCTCGACGGTGGTCTGGCCGAGCCGCGCGATCGCCGCGAACACCGCATTGCCGCGGCGCGGTCGCTCCGGTTTGTGGCCCTCGTTGGCCGCGACCAGCTCGAACAACGGCTCGAAACGCTGTGCCACGCCCTGCCAGGACACGCTGGCCCCGGCCGCCTCGTAACGATGCGCCGCCTGGCGCAACAGCCAGACCCCGGCCGTATCCAGCGCCGAAATCCCGGAAAGATCGAACGCAACATCCTGGGTGGCCTTGGGTGTCAGCGCCGCCACCAATCCCTCCAGCGCCCCGGCCCCGGCCACGGTCCAGCCCCCGCCGGCCGCCACCACCAGCCGCCCGCCTGTCTCCGCCTCGCGTATCCAGCCGGATTCGCTCGTCATGTGCTGCAGCCTCCCGTTTCGCGGCAAGCATAGCGGAGAGGGGGGCGGGGGTGAAGCAGGGGATGGCGAGACGGTATGGGCCAAGCTGGAAAACAGGACCTGAATCGCCTTAGACGCCTGAATGTGGTACCATTTTTGTCATCTGTAGTTGCCGCCAAGGAAATCCGGGTCGAGGGCTCGACAACATGGGTCAAGTAGATCACTGGCTAACTTGTTCGAAGCCGGTAGCCGTCAAACCGGCCCCCGGTTTTCGGCCGTTCGATCCTTCGGACATCGAGCAATCGATCGTTGATCGCTTCGAGCAACAGGTGAACGAACATTCGTCTCGGATCGCCATCAGGACTCGCGACCGGGAGCTCACTTATCACGCACTAAATTGCAGCAGCAATGCCATCGCTCGCAAGATTATTAACAGCTGTGGCGACGGGGAAGCGCCAGTTGCGCTCCTCCTGGAGCAGAGCGCAGCCGCCGTGACGGCGATTCTCGCCGTGTTGAAGGCGGGCAAAATCTATGTGCCGATCGATCCGACCGATCCGACCGAGCGGATCTCGACCATCCTGCACAACGTGCAGCCCGAGCTGTTGGTGACCGACAAGGCGGGCCTGGCCCTGCTTCAGCATCTGGCGATCGACCGGCAACGGGTGATCCGGGTCGACCAGCTCGAAACAGCCACCGCCGATGAGAACCTCGGCCTCGAGATCTCCCCGGACCGCGCAGCCTACATCTTCTATACCTCGGGCTCCACCGGGATACCCAAGGGCGTGGTCGACAGCCATCGCAACGTGCTGCACAACATCATGCGCTATACCAACAACCTGCGAATTGCGCCGAGCGACCGGCTCAGTCTTGTGCAGTCGTGCAGTTTCAGCGGTTCTGTCTCCAGCCTGTTCGGCGCCTTGCTGAACGGCGCGACACTCTTCCCGGTCAATCTGCGGCGCGACGGCTTGCAGGGCCTGGCGGCGCTGATCGACGAACAGCGGCTGACTATGTTTCATGCCGTGCCCTCGATATTCGAGCGGCTGGTCGAATCCGGCGGGCGCCTCGACTCGCTACGGGTCATCCGCCTGGAAGGGGATCGCTGCGCGCCTCGCCACGTCGATCTCTACCGCGCCCGTTTTGGCCCCTCATGCGTTCTCGCCAATGGTCTGGGTGCGACCGAGACCGGCCTGGTGGGGCAGTACATCATCGACAGCCAAACAGCGATCCCGGGACCTGTCGTGCCGGTCGGCTATCCGAC
>CAXMQC010000386.1:0-5632 GCA_964195285.1 Akkermansiaceae bacterium | reverse complement strand
AGGCGTTCCAGAATACTTCCTGCCCGCGGGCTTTCCCGGTTATGTCGCCCCAGTCCAGTTTCTGCTCGGCCCCGGCGGGCGCCGCGAAGGCAAGAAAGAATAGGGCGACAAACCCTGCCATCCAACGCATGTTCGTGGTCCCTTCAAATCATAGACTGATGCTGATGGATCGAAACTAACGATATCGCCGCCGTCTGTCAGCCGGGGAAACCGCAACTGACGCATCTGTGATCCAGGGTGCCGCCCGCCGCGCTTTTGGCTGGCGCCCGGTTTCGGGGCGTGATATAGCGCTTTCCTGTTGACGATTGAGGAACTTAATCCCGTGACGCATTTGCGACGAGAGCGACGACGAGGACCGAACCGCCAGGCCAGCCGGGCGGAAGATCGTCGTCATGCCGTCGCCTAGGCCGCGCCACACGGGATAAAGCATCCGAGTCAGGCGGGCCGCGACGGCAGAAAAACTCCACGTCGCAGGAACGCCACCATGAAAATCATCCCCCAGGGCCCGATACACGGGGCCGCCATCGAGCGGCTGCTCGACCTTACCTTCGGCCATGACCGGCACAAGAAAACCGTTTACCGGCTGCGCGCGGCCGCGCCGGCGGTAACCAGCCTGTCCTTTGTTATCGAGCAAGACGGCGAGGTGATCGCCACGTTGCGCTTCTGGCCGGTGACACTGCCCAACCATGAACAGGCGCTGTTGCTGGGACCGCTGGCGGTCTTGCCGGAACTGTCGGGTCGCGGCCTGGGCCGGGCCCTGGTGGGCCACGGCATGGCGGCGGCGACGGCGCAAGCATGGCCAGCCGCCCTGGTGGTCGGCGAGCCGTCCTATTACGAACCCTTCGGGTTCAGCCGCGAGAAGGCGGAATCGCTGCGGCTGCCAGGCTGGGTGGAGCTGCCGCGATTCCAGGCCACCGAACTGGTCCCCGGCGCGCTGGACGGCGTGGAGGGCCTGATAAACCCCGGTCGGCCGGCGAAACCGGCCTGGAAGCGCGAGGCCGGCGCTTGAATGCCGCCGTCGCGTGCCATATAAGGAGTGCCGGAGCGCGGGCGTAGCTCAGTGGTAGAGCGTCAGCTTCCCAAGCTGAATGTCGAGGGTTCGATCCCCTTCGCCCGCTCCAGCTTTTCCACACATTTCGGTGGCTCGAAACCGCCCGCCCGGCCGCCCGTCAGCCTGCCGCCGCGCCGATTTTCTCTGCCCGGGAGTTCATTTCGGCGGCGCGGCCCTCGTCGCCGGCGTTGTACAGGACCTTGGCGAAATTCATCAGCGAGGGGACCAGTTCGGGATGGTCGGCGCCGAGGCGCTGCTCGCGGATTTCCAGGGCGCGATCGATCAGCCGCACGGCTTCCCCGTCCCTGCCCTGTGCCTGATAGACCGAGGCCATGCGGCCCAGTGTCGTGGCGATATAGGGGTGATTGGCCTCCAGCGACTTTTCCTGCAGCCGCAGTGCCTGCTTGAAGGCCTTCAGCGCCGCCTCATAGCGGCCCTTGTCATCCAGCAGCCCGGCCAGATTGATCAACATGTCGGCATGTTCGGGCCGCGTCTTGTTCGGGGCCTTGGCCATGATCTTGAGGGCCCGGCGATAGAGCGTTTCCGCTTCTTCATAGTTGCTGGCGTCGTGATGGATGATCGCCAGGTTGTTGATCGTCGCGGCCAGGTCCGCATTGTCCTTGCCCAGGGTTTTTTCATGGATAGCCATGGCACGCTCGAACAGCGGAATCGCATCGGCCACCCGTTCGGTGGCACGGTAGATCTCGGCGATGCCATTCAGGACGCTGGCAGCCTCGGCGCTGTCCGGCCCGTAGGCGGTTTCCATGATATCCAGCGTGCGTTGATAGAGCGATAGCGCGACGTCGTATTCGCCGTAGGCGTCGTACAATGCGCCCAGGCTGTTGAGCGCCATACCGGCCTGCGTGCTGCCGGGGTCCGCCCGTTCCGCGGCCTTGACCGCGGCGCTCAGCTCCTTCTCGGCATCGGTATCCTTGCCGGCATCGAGCGCCGCCTGGGCGGCGTTCATGTGGGTTTCCCAGTCTTTCATTTTCACTTGCGCTGTCATGGTTAAGAACTCCTTACGCGCATCATAGGCGGCAAATGGTGACGGGAAGGTAAACAACGGGTGCCGAAAAAGGCTATTTTTGCCGCCGCCCGTGGGATAGCATGCCGGCGAAACAAGGACATGGGAGACTGCGCCAATGCGGCTGGTGACAACGACTATCGGGGCCTTTCCGAAACCGGATTACGTGCCGATCACCGACTGGTTCCAAGGCGCGGAAGGCCCCGATACGGTAAACCCGACCGAGGGTTATTCCACCCAGATGGCGAGCGTCAGGGCGGACGAGGCCGAGGCCCTGTTCCTGCGCGCCGCCGAAGAGGTCATCGGCGACCAGATCGCGGCCGGCATCGATATTCCGACCGACGGCGAGGTGCGGCGCGAGAATTACATCCATTATCATTGCCGCCATTTGGCTGGCATCGATTTCGAAACCCTGACCGAGAAGGCGCTGCGCGGTGGCGCCTATTCGGCGGCCCTGCCGACCATCACCGGCCCGATCAGCGCGCGCGAAAACTTTCTCACCCATGACTGGAAGGCGGCCCAGGCCTTCACCGACCGCCCGGTCAAGGTGACGATGCCCGGCCCGATGACCATCACCGACACGGTGGCGAACACCTACTATGACGACGACGCCAAGCTGGGCGCCGATCTGGCGGCCGCGATCAACGCGGAATTCCTGGCCCTAGCCGAGGCCGGCTGCAGCCATATCCAGATCGACGAGCCGGTCTTCGCGCGCAAACCCGAACAGGCGCTGGCCTACGGGTTCGAAAATCTCGAGCGCTGCTTTCATGGCGCGCCCGACGCCGTGACGCGCACCGTTCATATGTGCTGCGGTTACCCGGACAAGCTGGACAATCCGGACTATCCCAAGGCGGACCAGGACGCTTACCTGCGGATCGCCGACGCGATCGAGGCATCCGCGATCCAGGCGGTGTCGCTGGAGGACGCGCATCGCCACAACGACCTCACGCTGCTGGAGCGTTTCAAGACCACGGCTGTGATCTTCGGCGCCGTCGCCATCGCCAAAAGCCGGGTCGAGAGCGTCGACGAAACCCGCGACCGGCTGCGCGCGGCCCTGGACCATATCGACGCCGGCCGGCTGATAGCCGCGCCCGATTGCGGGCTCGGCCTGCTGGGCCGCGATCTCGCCATGGCCAAGCTGAAAAACCTCTGCGCGGCCGCGCATGACCTCTGACGGCGGAGCACTTCTTTCCGTTCGCGGCCTGGTCCGGGCCGGCATCGACATTCCAGATTTCGAGCTGGCGCCGGGCGAGGCGCTGGCGGTGGTCGGCCCGTCCGGTTCTGGCAAGAGCCTGTTCCTGCGGGCTTTGGCCGATCTCGACCCCAACGAGGGCGACCTGCGGCTGGACGGCGACGCCAGGGAAGCGATGCCGGGCCCCACATGGCGTCGGCGCGTCACCTATGTGCCGGCCGAATCCGGTTGGTGGGCCGACCATGTAGGCGAACATTTCACCGACTGGCGGGCCGCGCTTGGTTGCATCGAGGGGTTTGGATTTCAGGCGGAGTGCGGCGACTGGCCGGTTTCGCGGCTGTCGACCGGCGAACGCCAACGCCTGGCCCTCGCCCGGGCCTTCACGCAAGAACCCGATATGCTGCTGCTGGATGAGCCGACCTCCGGCCTCGACGTACAGATGACGCTGGCCGTCGAGGCCCGGCTGAAGGATTTTCAGGCGGCCGGTGGCGGGCTGGTCTTCACCACCCACGACCCGGCCCAGGCGCGGCGACTGGCCAGGCGCTGCCTGCGTTTCGCAGCGGGCGCCGCACGCGAGGACTAGGACCAATGCTCGCTGAAAATGACCATTTGGTATTACCATGCCGCTGATCGCGCTCGACTATTGGGATCTCGCGCTGGCGGCAACGTTGCTGGCGGTCAATGCCGGCCTGTCGATCTGGCTACAGCTTGGTCTGGCGCGCAACATGCTGATCGCCGCTGCCCGCATGGCGGTGCAGCTCACGCTGATGGGGCTGGTGCTGAAGCTGCTGTTCGCCACAGTCTCGCCTTGGCTCACGGCGCTGTTCGCGCTGGCGATGATCCTGTTCGCCGGACGCGAGGCGATGGCGCGCCAGGAACGCCGGCTGGCCGGCTGGTGGGGTTATGGCGTCGGCACCACGGCAATGCTGGCCGCCGCCGCGATCGTCACCCTGTTCGCGTTGACAACGCAGGTCCGCCCCGAGCCCTGGTTTAATCCGCGCTATGCGATTCCGTTGCTGGGCATGATCCTGGGTAATACCATGACCGGGGTGGCGCTGGGCCTGCATACGCTGACCGCGACGGCGGCGCGCGAAAAGGCGGCGATCGAGGCCCGTCTCGCGCTCGGCCATCCGCGCAAGGAAGCATTGCGTCACGTGGTGGCGGCGGCATTGCGGACCGCCCTGATGCCGATCGTCAATTCCATGGCGGCGGCCGGGCTGGTCTCGCTGCCCGGCATGATGACCGGCCAGATCCTGTCGGGCGTCGATCCGACCGAGGCGGTGAAATACCAGATCCTGATCATCTTCCTGATCGCCGGCGGCACCGGCTTCGGCGCGCTGACCGCCGTGCTGGCCGCCGCCGCGCGGATAACGGACGGACGGCACCGGCTGCGGCTGGATCGGCTGACGGCGAAGCGGGGGTAAAGGCGCGGCCGTTCCGGTTACCGGCGATCGTTGATCCGTGCAGATGCACCAAACCCAATCTACTTGTCACTATCTTTAATTTCCGAACGGTCCCACCGGACCGGTTGTGCGATTTGCCAGCCGGATTAACCCTGACCGGCTTGTCCGATCCGCGCCATATTTAACTTTTCCCCATATATGTTTTCGATTTGTTTCCTTTATTCCCCCTGCTTTGCAGGATTAACGTTAATTGCAACCGGAAAAGAGTTAAGTTGGATTTCAGAGATTGGCGCCGGCGGCAATTCAGAGCTTGAGCGGCGGCGCCGGCGGGTGTATTGGGCCTGCTGAAAAATCAACATGGGGCTTGCCCGCGGGCAGCGAAACAGCGGCATGAGCGATCTTCTCCAGACCCTGCTGGCCGAGCGGAATTACCTGGTGGCCGACGGCGCCACGGGCACCAACCTGTTCGAGGCCGGGTTGATGACCGGCGATTCACCCGAACTGTGGAATGAAGATTATCCGGACCGGATCGCCGAGCTGCACCGCGGCATGGTCGAAGCCGGGGCCGACATCATCCTGGCCAACACTTTCGGGTGCAACCGGTACCGGATGGCGCTGCACGGTGCGCAAGACCGGGTTACGCCGCTGAATATCGCCGGCGCCCGGATTGCGCGCGAGGTGGCGGATGCCGCCGGCCGGCCGGTCGTGGTGGCCGGCTCGATGGGTCCGACGGGCGAAATCTATCAGCCGGTCGGGCCGCTGAGCATCGAGGATGGAAGCGACGCCTTCGCCGAGCAGGCGCGCGCGCTGGCCGAGGGCGGGGTCGACGTGCTGTGGATCGAAACCATGTCGGGCAAGGAAGAACTGGAGGCCGCGGTTGCCGGCGCCGCCGTTACCGGCCTGCCGATCGTCGCCACCATGACCTTCGACACCAACGGCTTCACCATGATGGGGCTGGCCCC
>CAXMQC010000385.1:0-3870 GCA_964195285.1 Akkermansiaceae bacterium | reverse complement strand
GCTGAAACTCCCGTTCGGAGTCCGGGCGGTGCTGGGCGTATTACTGGTGATCGGCGGCCTATTCGGGTTCCTGCCGATTCTCGGCTTCTGGATGATCCCGGTCGGGCTGGCGCTGATCGCCCTGGACGTGCCGCCGATGCGCCGCTGGCTCCGTTCCTGGCTGCATAACGGCATCCGCCCGCGCCGCCGCTGGCAGGGCACCAAAAGGATCGGGCAGAGCGAGGATAAAAAGTAACTAACCCCCCAGGCGATGTTTGTGCATCGCCTGGTAAATCACGGTCAGCTTATCGAGCAGCGGTTTTACCCGGTCGGGCAAGGACTCGGTTCGGGCCATCCAGGGCCGGAAACCGGTCGATTTATTGACATTGGCATACCAGTGCTTCGCCCATACGCCGTCGCTGTCGCGCGGCCCCGCCGGCCAAGACAGCATGGCCGGATCGAAGGCAATCCCCAGCGCGGCACAGAGCATCCGCAGGGTACCTTCAGCATCCGTGCCGATGTCGCGGGCGTCGATGACCGGCGGTATTTTGCCAGTCATTTCGCAGACCCGCTCGAACAGCCGGTACTGGTCGGGAAAACCGGTGTCCTGCAGGGTAACGGTCTCCATCACCCGCGACATGGACAGCAGCACCTCGGCCGGATCGCGGATCAGGAAGGCATTGCTTACGCCGGCCAGCCAGCCATCGTCGATATGCGGCAGCATATGGTGCGCCATCTGCTTCTGGTAATGGATCGCCTTGCCGCCGGGGACCGGGCCGAGGATGGTTTCGACGACCTTGCGCCAGTCGTTCTCATGCGCGGCGACGATTTCCGGAATGCCGGGATGATCCGGTTCATGTTGCGTCAGGTAATGGGCGTAGAAGGGTTCGTCCCAGACCGCGCAGTCGACCCGGTTGCCCCAGGACCGCAACAGTGCGGTCGAGACATTGCGCGGGCCCGACCACATGGCGATGCGGGTCGCCTCCATCACACCACTTGGCGCGGCGGGCATTCGCGGTCGATCAGGGCGCGATAGAGCGCGCGCAAACGCATACTGACCGGCCCCGGTTTGCCGTCGCCGAAGATGCGGCCATCGAGTTCACGCACCGGTGTGATCCCGCCGAATGTGCCGGTCACGAAGGCCTCTTCGGCCCCGTAGGTCTCGGTCAGCGAGAAGTCGCGCTCTTCCGCATGGATCCCGTTTTCCCGGGCCAGCGCCAGAATGTTGGCCCGCGTGATTCCGTTCATGCAGTAACGCCCAGTCGAGGTCCAGACCGCGCCCTTGCGCACGATGAAGAAGTTGGTCGAGTTGCAGGTCGCGACGAAGCCATGCGGGTCAAGCATCAGTCCCTCGTCCGCGCCGGCCTTGGCCGCCTGCACCGCCGCGATGATGCAGTTCAGCTTGGAATGCATGTTCAGCTTGGGGTCCAGCACGTCGGGCGCGCCGCGGCGCACATGCACGGTAAACAATTTCATGCCTTGGCCGGCGACCTCTTCGCTGGCTTGTTTATGTTCGGCGATGATGACCAGTGTCGCCTTGCCGATATTGACCCGAGGATCCTGGTAGGGTGTGGATTTCAGCCCGCGCGTCACCATCACGCGGACATGCACGCCGGATTGCATGCCGTTGGCTTCCAACGTGTCGTAAAGCGCCGCGGTCAGGTCATCGCGCGAGAGGCCGATATCCAGGTCGATCGCCTTGGCGCCCTCGAACAGCCGATCCAGATGCCGGTCCAGGAAGGCGATCTTGCCGTTATGCAGCCGCAGACCTTCCCAGACGCCGTCTCCCATCAGGAAGCCGCTGTCGAAGACTGAGACCATGGCCTGGGCCCTCGGTTTCAACTCACCATTTACATGGATCAGGATCGCATCGTTACGCGGGTCCTGGGCAAAGGCATGGGCGCCACTTTCCATCCGGTTATTCCTTTCGGTTTCGCAATGTCACCGGGGCGCCGGCCACGATGTCATATTGCCGGGCCGCATTGCCGCGATTGACGGCGATTTCGGCAAGCCCCAACGAATTTTCGTACCAGAAACCCTGGCTTTCGGCGACGTCGCCAAATGTCCGGGCCCTGGAAAACAACTTGCCCGCCACGTCGATTGTCGCCCGTTCACCGAGACCGGCAGCCCGGAGCCCGGTCATGACATTGCCGAATCCGTCGATATAAATCACCTCGGCGAGGTCGTCGGGCCAGCGCGCGCCGGGGCGACCGGGGTCGTCGCGCCAATCCTCGGCCAGTGGGCTGCAAACGGGCCAGTCTCCCCGGGCCAGCATGGCGGCGACCGGAGCGAACAGGTCGCGGCCATGGAATGAGGCGGAAAGTCTTTCCGGCCGCCAGTCGATTGTCCAGACGTTGGCCCGCGCGGCCCGGCGCTGGACGATCTCGAACAACCCGTTGTCCGGACCGACGAAATACCTCCCGCCGGCCGAGACAATAATCGGCGACCGCGCGCCGCCTACACCGGGGTCAACGACGGCAAGGCAAACGCAACTCTCCGCCATTTCGTCGGCCAGCGCAGCCAGCAGATAGGCCGCCAGACGCGGGTTTTGCGCTGGGGCGTCATGCATCAGTTCGATAATCGGAACCCCCGGCGCGGCGCGCGCCAGCACGCTGTGCAGCTGGCCGGCATAGGGGCCGTCGAGACCGAAATCGGTAAATATCTGGATCATTTACAGTGGCACTATATCGGTTAAATTCGCTGCAGCCGGATTACATAAAACCGGATAGCGACTTATACCAAGGAGCGTTAATAAAGACTCATTTGATGGGGCTTCGCGGCCCGCCCGGGCAGGCGCGGTCCGCAGTGCGATGCGCCCGCATCGGGCAAGGGCGGCAACGCACCCGGCGGGCCGCGAAGCCCCACCGCAGGCCGCCTTCCCTTGACCGCTGGCTGCGTTGTGGCCCGCTTGTGGTGCGCGCACCACGGCGCGAACCACGCCTGACCAGCGGACAAGGGAAACCGGTCAAATGGGTCTTTATTAACGCTCCTTGGTATTAATGCATCGCCAGGCGGTCGCTGGCAAGCCGCTCTCAGCCCTTGACGGGCCGGGTGAATTGCGAGACAGCAAGGACTGTTGGTTTTTTGACAGATTCCCGGACTGGACTATTGACCCGGCGCCACTGGCAACTTGCCGCCCTGCTTTCGATCTCGTTCCTTGCCGTCGGCGGGGCGGGATACGAATATGCCGGTCTTGCAGTGGAAGGCGGATCCATTCTGCCCCTGCTGGCCTGGATTATCCTGTTTCTCGCCGCACTCGTTTTGACCGTCATGCGGTCTGTCGGCATGACAGGCCCCGCCAGCCAAGACACGGCGGTCGACGATTTCGCCGATGCCATGACGATCGGCGTGGCGCTTTACGGGCCCGACGGATGCCTGCGCCATTGCAATGAAGCCTTTCAGCAAGTTTTCCCGGACCCGGCGGTAAGGGCCGAGTCGATCTCGATCGCCGCGGCGATATCGGGCGGCGCGGGCCAGCCGGCCGTCATCGACGGCGACCATGAAATGGCCGACGGTCGATGGATGCGGCTGGAGCGTCGGGAACTGTCGACTGGCGGGTTCGTTCTGACCGCCCAGGACATTTCCCGGGTCGTGACGCTGAAGACCGATTTCCGCAACGCGGGTAAACAGTTCCGACAATATCTGTCGGTCACCGCCGATTGGATTTGGGAGACCGACGTCCAGCATCGTTTCGTCATGGCGAGGGCGGTCGGCAAGGAGTCGGACAACATGGATTTCGGTTGGTTGAAAGGGAGTAGCCCCATGGAACTGACCCCGGTCGGCGAGGAAAGGGACAGGCTGGCGGTCGAGCGCTGCATGCTGGACATGGGCCGCCACCGCCGGCTGGACGGTATCAGCCTTACTCTGGATGCCGGGGACAAGACCGTTCGG
>CAXMQC010000384.1:0-5210 GCA_964195285.1 Akkermansiaceae bacterium | reverse complement strand
GTAACCTGCTTGCTGGTTTCGTCGCTGACCTGGGCGAGCTGGCGGGCCTGCGCGCCGGCCGCCTCCTCTACCCTGACCGCCTCGTTGCCGACATGTTCGGCGGTGCGGTTCAGCTCTTCGGCATTGATGCGCAACGCCCTGTTGAGATCGCCAATCTGAGTGAAGCTGTGTTTTCCGGCTTCGGTAAGGTCCTCGATTTGGCCGCGCATGACCGATGCGAGTTCTTCTACCTGATCGGAGCTGCGCTGTACCACGCCCGACAATTCCTGCGCGCGCTGCGCCAGCACCTTGTCCAACTTGCTCGCGACCTCGCCGGTCCGCTCGTCCAGCGTGTCGCCCATCGACGTCACGCGGAGTGTCGCCGTTTCGAGAAATTCCTCCAGGGCCCCCTGCTGGCCCTTCAAGGCGTGCTCCATCGTATCGGTGACGCCGGTGATCTTGCTGGTCAGCGTGGCGGTGATGTCGTCGATGTAACCGGAGCTACGGTCGGCGGCATCGGCCAGGGCGACGATCTGCGAGCCAATCGCCTTTTCGAGCTCTTCGGTGAAAGCCTTGCCGCGACTTTCGATGTTCTCGACCACGTCATCCGCCTGTTCGGCGGTTCGTTGCGTCACTTCGTGGAGATGGGTCGCCGCCTCGATCAGCGTGCGCTCGATGCTGGCGGCACTCAGCTTGGCCACACCCGCCGCCTCGCCCAACTGCTCGCTATAATCGCGGAACAGCTCGCCTATCTGGCCGGCCTGTTCGGTGGCGGCTTCGGAGGCACCGGTCATCTCGGATACTTGCAGGCGCATCGCCGATCGCATTTCGTCGGAATGGGTCAGCGCATTGCTGGTCGCGTCGACCATGTCCCTGGCCTGCTTCTCGACGGCCTCGCGCAAGTAGGCTTCCTGCTTGTGGAACCGGTCGGTCAGGTCGGTCAGCGTACTGGTGTGATGCTCGAGCATCGTTCCGATGGTCTGGGCCTGCCCGGTGGCGCTCTCCGAGGCCTCGGCCAGCGAGTCGGTCCGGCTGGCCAGCGTCTTGGACAGCTTTTCCATCTGGATGGTGGCCGAATCGGTCACCCGGTTCAATTCCTCGGCCTGGGTACGCAGCGACTCGGCGACCGCGCGCACGCGCAATTCGGCATCCGCCGCCGGATAGGTCAGCAGGTCGAGCTGTTGGCGCAGCATATCGGTATGTTCACGCAAATCGGCGTTGCGCCGCACGAAAATCACGACCAGCCAGATCACCGCCAGCGGGGCCGCAATGCCGGCGATCAGCATGGCGACCTCCGGCAGGGCCAGACCCGCGAGTTCCCCCTCGCTCCCGTTGCTCGCGATATAGACCAGCGTGAACAGCACCCAGGCGAGGCTGGCGCCCGAGGCGATCATCGTGGCGCGTCGTTGGGCTCGCCTGGCGGCTTCTATCGCCTCATGAATTCCGCCGACGCCCCGTGCGCCTTGCCGTTCCGACCGCGGGAGTTTGGTTACATTGGTGCTCATAGCCGATCCATCCGGTGAACCTTTGAGAATCAACCAGTTATATCAACTTTTCGGTAAATGAAACATTAATAACCGGCATCTGTTAACCACTTGTACTCTAGGACTCCACAAGATGTTGGGGCTGCTTTCATTTAAGCCACCAACCGAGCGCAAATATTAGTGGCTATCATTTTACGCCGCGTGGACTGGACCATATTACCGCTTTCCCCGGCCCGATTGGAAGAGTAGAAGGCCCGATGCTTCCAATATCGTTCTTTCGCGCCCATGGGTCGCTGATCATTTTCGGGGCCTTCATGTGTTTTGCGTCCAGTTTCGGACAGACTTTTTTCATTTCGCTGTTCGGCGGCGAGATCCGCCAGACGTTCGTCCTGTCGCATGGGGAATTCGGGACCGTCTATGCCACCGCCACCATGTTGAGCGCGGCTACCTTGGTCTGGGCCGGCCGGCTGATTGACAGGATGCCGCTTGCCCGTTTCGCGGTCGCCGTCCTCATCGGACTGGCGGCGATGAGCCTGCTGATCGGCGCCGCCTGGAGTGTCCCGGCGCTGGGTGTGGCCATATACGGGCTGCGGCTGTTCGGCCAGGGGTTGGCGAGTCATACCGGGATTACCGCCATGGCCCGTTATTTCGAAGCCGAGCGCGGTCGCGCCATCGGCATTGCGTCGCTGGGTCATCCGCTAGGCGAGTTCCTGCTGCCCTTCCTGGTGGTGGCGGCCTTCGCCGTCGTTGGCTGGCGCAGTTTATGGACCGGAACCGGCATCGCCCTGCTCGCCGTCGTGCCGCTTGTGTTCGTCCTGCTGCGGGGCCACTTGGCGCGCGACCAGGCCTTGCACGCCAGGCGGCAGACAGAGGGGCCGGGAACAAGCGACAGGACGCTGGGCGGTGTGCTGCGCGACCCTGGTTTCTGGCTGCGCGTGCCGGCCTTGATCGCCCCCTCCTTCATCTTTACCGGTTTGATCTTTCACCAGGTTCATCTGGCCGAAACCAAAGGCTGGCCGCTTGAACTGCTGGCCGCTTCCTTCACGCTCTATGCCGTGGGGTCGGTCGTTATGATGATTGCGACCGGGCCGGCGGTAGACCGTTTTACCGCCCATCGGTTGATCCCTTTGTCCCTAACGCCCCTGGCCCTGGCCTGCCTGGTTCTGTTCGCCACGAATTCGCCGCTCGCCGCCCCCGTATTCCTGGGCCTTCTGGGTCTGAATGGCGGCTTGAGCCACGTGCTGAAAGGGGCGCTTTGGGCCGAGTTGTACGGCACCTCCCATCTTGGCGCGATCCGGTCTTTCGATCACGCGGTGATGGTTTTTTCCAGCGGCGGGGCGCCGGCTGCGCTGGGTTTGCTGATCGATGTCGGCATTACGGTCGAGACGATCGCCGTGACCGCGGCGATCTGGTGCGCCGGCGCATCGGTGCTGGCGGCCTTGGCGGCGCCGGCGGCACGGCAGGAAGCGTCCGGCATCGGGTCCGGCTGAGCGCCGGTGCATGCAGGGAAAAAGGCTGCTACCGATCGGGTATACCCTTTAACCGAATGTACGGAACCAGCCGAGGGACACCCCCGGGGGTCGGTTTGGCCCAGCTCGGGGCAAGCATGCTTTCTCTGTGACACACAGACGGCGCTTGCGGCTGGCGGGAGACCGGGCGTAAGGTCGCGGATGTGTCGTTATGGCTATACGGGGTTGTGCGCGGCCCTGATCGCCGTGGGGCTGGCGGGTCCCGTTAGGTGACGATATTGATAGGGGGCGGGGTTATGGTTCTCGTTTCGAACGTATTCTGGATTCTAATTTTGTTGTCTCTTATCGTCCTTTGCGGGGTTGGTGTATTTCGGCAATGGAGGGCGGCGGGACGCCTGCCTTTCGGTCGTTGGGTTCTCCATAATTTTTTGACTGATATTTCGGCTGCAATTTGGGTCATTTTGGTGTTCGTGTTGGTCTTGGGACTATCGGCCTTCTTAATTGGTACGGTTGCAGACTTTGGCGGTTTGGACGCGGTGGGCCCTGGATGGCCGTATTGAGGTCCGGGGGCATAATGACCGTTGAACCGAAGCCGATGCCGTTGGGGATGCATGGACCCGTTTAAGATGAGCGAAGAGGCGCTTGCGCGGCTGGTGACCGGCCTTCGCTCTGCCGCGCCCCTAGCGCGTGATCCGGTCCCGCTCGCCAATCCGCTGTTCATGCGCCTGCGGCGCGGCGGCCAGTCGTTGTGGATCAACTGGTACAACGGCGGCGATCTGGTCGAGGCCCTCGGCCTGGCATTGGCGCGGGACGAGGCGAAAGACGCCAACGTTCTGGAAGTCGCCCTGACCCACAAATACCGGGATATTCCGCGCGACGACTTCGCAAAAGCCTTCGCCAACGCGTTTCGCGGCCGTCGCGGCATCGAGATATCCTGCGGCTATGGCATGTTGCGCCGGTCACCCCTGCAAACGATAACAACCAACCGCCGATTTCGCCGCGAGTTCGAGGATTACCTCGATAAATACGGCATCACCGAGGATACCTTCTGGCGCGACAAGGGACGGATCCAGGCCTTTGACGGCCGCCAATTGCTGTTCATGCTGAAGGAACCGGTTCGCTGCGTCGAACTGTTCCGCGGCAACCGGGTAGTCTCCCCGACGGCAGTCGGCCCCGATATGGTGCGCGAGCTTGCCGGCGGCATGGTCGGCTGGATGCTGGCCAATACACGCAAGGACGGGCACCTGACATATAAATACTGGCCCAGCCGCGGCGAGGAATCGGACGCCGACAACACGATCCGCCGTTTCATGGCGACGGTCGCGCTGTTTCGCGCGGCCCGGGCCTTCGGGCGGCGTGATGTACTGGACGCGGCGGACCGCAATCTGCGGTTCAACCTGAAGCGATTTTATGTCGAGGTCGATGGGCTCGGCGGCATCGAATGGGACGGCAGCATCAAACTGGGGGCGGTGGCCCTGGCGGCGCTGTCGATCTTCGAACATCCCGATCGCGCGCCTTATGAGGAAACCCGCGAGAAACTGTCCGCCTGCGTCGAGCATCTGTGGCAGCCCGACGGTTCGTTCCGCACTTTCCTGCGTCCCGACGACCGCAACGACAACCACAATTTCTATCCGGGCGAAGCGCTGCTCTATTGGGCGCATCTACACGGGCAAAACCGCGACCCGGCGCTGCTGAACCGCTTCATGAAGAGTTATCGCCATTACCGGGACTGGCATCTGGCCAATCGCAACCCTGCCTTCATCCCGTGGCATGCCCAAGCCTGCGCGATGGTCTTCGATCAGACCGGCGAGACCGAACTGCGCGACTGGGTGTTCGAGATGAACGACTGGCTGCTGCCGATGCAGCAATGGGGGCCGCCGCTGGCGGCGGACCTTTGGGGACGGTTTTACGATCCGAAAAACCAGCAGTACGGACCGCCGCACGCCTCGTCGACCGGGGTTTATCTCGAAGGGCTGGCGGATGCGCTGAGACTGGCCCGGGACTGCGGCGACGCGGACCGGGCGGCGGCCTATGAACGGGCGGTCTGGCGATCCGTCCGTTCACTGCGGCAATTGCAGTTCACCGGCGAGACCGATGCCTTTTACACCACCAAACGCGACCCGGTTATGGGCGGCCTTCGTACCGAGACCTACAATAACGAAATCCGTGTCGACAATGTCCAGCATGGCCTGATGGGTCTGCTCAAGCTATCCGATATCCTGGATATCCCGTTCGACGGGTGAGCGCCCGCAACCACCACCGGAACAACAAAAAAAGG